>JBJKPJ010000055.1:0-2227 GCA_046706605.1 Bathyarchaeia archaeon
CAAAGTCATGATTAAAACCCGTGATGCTGTAGCCCAGAAAATGTTTGATCTTAAGCTAAAGTGTGTGAAAGAAGAAAAAACAGCTGTTTCTGGAAAAAAGACGATTTTTTCTTCTTCTAAACTCAACCTACCAAAAGACTTGCCCAACGTCGAGGAGACCTTGCAGATTTTGGGGGCAGCTTTGCTGAAAAGCGCCGAGGAGGGCTTGAGCAAAGATGAGGTTCAGCGGCTGCAGGTCGTTGCGACGTTGGCTAAGACGTACAAGGATGCTTTTGCGGAGTATTTGGATTATCGGGGGATTGAAGCTCGTTTAGACAAGTTGGAGGCTAATTATGCAGCCTTGGAGAAAAAACCCAAGGACACTGAGAGTAAGCCAAGCCAAAGCCCAAGTTGAACGGGTCGAGCAGCTTGCAGGATTGCTTGAAGCCGAAAAACAAAACCAAGTAGCACTGCTGCAGCATAATTTTAAGGAGTTCTGCGAGACAGTCTTTGGCTTCACTCCCTACAAATATCAGCTTGAGCTAGCTGAGCTCTTTGAGAATAACCAGTTTACAGCTGTGAGATGGTCTCGTCAAACCGGCAAAAGCTTTAGCGTTTCAGCGTTGATTCTAAAATATGCCCTGGAGCACCCAGACAGTTACGTTGCTATCGTAGGTCCCAGCTGGCGCCAGACTAAGCTAAACATTAGACGCATAGGTGGCTTTTGCAGAAAACTCCCAACTCAGCAGGGTTTGCATGTACAGAAAACCCGTGTCAGCTTGCCAAATGGAAGTATGATAGAGGCCTTCCCCAACAACCCCGATACAATCAGAGGTCCAACATTCAAAGTCATATGGATTGAAGAGTGCAATTTCGTGCCCAATGACGAGGAGCTCTATGACGCCATCTTATTCACTTTAGGCACAACCAATGGCAAGCTCATAGCGACCTCTACTCCTTGGAATACGGATTCGCTGTTTTGGAAGATGTGCAACCACAAAGACTACGAAGACTTCGCCCGCTCACACGTACGATGGAACGACGCCCTTGAACCTAATGGTCCGCTTAAGCCGGGTATTGTTGAGAAGATTAAGCGGCAGTTTGGGGATGATCCGCAGCGGTGGCGCCGTGAGATGGAGGCTGATTGGGCGGAAGATGAAGACACCTGGCTAGCGCAAAGCCTAATTGTTAGCTGCATTGGTACCGCCAAAAACTGCGGAGAGGACCTCCAAGAATTCAACCCAGAAGCAACATATGACGGAGAATTCTTTGTGGGACTTGATTTAGCCCAAACCCGAGACTACTGCGTCCTAGCAGTTATCGAGCGAATAAATGACAAGCTACTGCTTAGGCATCTCAAGATTTTTCAACAGCCAACCCTCTACGCCCAGGTCCTCGGCTACCTAAAGGCACTGCAGGATCGCTGGGGTGGATTCCAAAAAATCCGTGTAGACTTCACCCGAGAAGGCCCAAGCATCATAGCCGACATGCAAACCGCAGGAATAGAGAACGCTGAGGGCGTCAACTTTAGCGTGCCAAGAAAGAGCGAAATGGCAAGCCTGCTAAAGCAGCGCATGATGAACAAACAGTTCTACTATCCACTGCTTAACTGGGAACGACCCTATAGAGGCGATTTCTGCACCGAGCTTAATGTAGAGCGCTATGATCTTCGCAAGGACGGCGCCATAGGATATTCGCACCCTAACGGTACTCATGACGACGTGTTTTGGAGCACGGCGCTGGCAGTGTTTGCTACTGTGCAGATGGAGCCAGAACCATTCCTGGCAGTTGTTCCAAGAGTTGCCGGCGATTTGGGAAATAAAATGAAGACTACGCGAGGGAAAGTTTGATGATTTGGCTTCAAAAATTTAATCTGCAAAAAAAATTATGTTTTTCTTATGCTAGCTCTAGCCGCGTAAAGGTTCGCAGATTGCCTTTTTTATCTTTTTTCGTATATACGACTTCTTTTAAGCTTATTTTTCCGTTTTCATCGAATTTTAAAGGTTTTTTCTTTATCATGGACATTTTAAAGCCTCAAAAAGTAGTGAATTGGATGTGCGATTTAATGTCCATCAAAACAAAATTTGTAAAGCAAAGGAGCATTAGTCATGCGCAGAAATAAAGAAACGTTCCGTATCCATCAAGTTCGAAGAATCTACAACAGATCCGAAGGCAAATTCACTTTCAACATAAGCTATGAAACACACACCAAGGAAACTCCAAGAAAACGTGTAGTAGGTGAAATATT
>JBJKPJ010000056.1:0-1099 GCA_046706605.1 Bathyarchaeia archaeon
ACCAGAATCACCGATGTCTCAGGAGTTGCAGACGACGTCACCATAGAAGAAGGCTGCTCGCTTAACGCATCAAAAGTTTACCCTCACCAAAAAATCCGCGGAGAATTCCAAAACCAAACCATAATCGCCAACTAAGTCCTATTTCCAGTTCTATTCCATTAACCTAGACAAAATTCAGCTAAGCTCTAAACCACTTAAAAATCAAATACTGGATTTCTTTAGACACCAAATCAGGCACCGCAATGATGAACCGTTTCCGCACGGTGGTGGCTAACCTGCCGTTTTTCACAATTTCCGTAGCCGAAATATCGCTGCCTGCCTTTTTCACGGTAACCATGTAAGGCGCATGTTCCACCCCGGGACCATACTTGTAGACAGCAAAGTCGCACCCGAATTTTATTCCAGGCGTAACAATCAGGTTGTTGTCACGCAAGTCACGGTAAACCGCGTATTTCTCTTCAAACTCGTCATAGAGTTGCTTGGCTTTTTGCCGCAGTTTTTTTAGGTTGACTTGGGTTTGGTCGGGGTTTTCGTAAATTTCGATTTTTTCTTTCTCGGCGAGGTAGAGCCCTTCCATTAAATCCAAAACCAAGGGCACATCAAACTCGGGAACTTTGGGTTTGGGGATGCCGACGGGTTTGCCGTAGTAAGCGTTTTTGTAGAGTTGAGAGCCTTCGGTGGGGTTCCATACGACAAGAAAGTTTTCGATGAGTTCAACCTTGATTTTTGCCATTACCCGCCGACTCTGCTACATAATAAACGAAATAGTCCTAGCTGCATCCGCCGCATCTTCCGCTTTATCTGCCGAGTTCTCCATAAGCTGCAAAACATCCCGCAGCAACAAAAGCACAGGAATTTCCAGTTTGTTGCTTAGCACCTTGATTGTTAGGGCACGGTAAATATCATCTACAACCCGCTCGGCGATTTCCACGTCTTTGGCGCGTTCAAGGGTTTTTTGTGGACCATAATTTAATACCATCAGGGTTTCTCGGAGTTTAAGAACAGAGTCAAGAACAGCTAAACTGAGCTTTAAAAGGTCTTTTTTGATGTCTGATGGAATAACCCAGTTGTGCTCCACAATTTCGACAAGGTAGTTGGC
>JBJKPJ010000057.1:0-11536 GCA_046706605.1 Bathyarchaeia archaeon
TCCAGCATAGCCAAACACCCAGAAATTACTCGCCAAAAAATGGAGACAGAAGAACCGCAAAAAAAAGAAGGCGAAGAGAAGACTAATGAGACAATTTTCGCCATGCTACAAGCTTCTTTTGGCGTAAACTTTGCTAATTATAAACAGTCAACCGTCAACCGACGTATTAGCCGTCGGATTGTTCTAAATAAGATCGAAAACTTGAAAAAATATGTCATCTATGTTCGAGCTCATAAAGAGGAGCTTCAAGCATTTTTTGACCACTAATTACTTGGTGTAAATGGCTTTTTCAGAGAACCCGGTACTTTTGAGTTGTTACACGATAAAATTTTCCCCAGTATTTTTGAGAGAAGGCAGCCTAATCAATCAATTAGAGTTTGGATTCCGGGTTGCTCCACAGGAGAAGAAGCATACTCCATCGCCATTGCATTGGAAGAATACTTAGAAGAAAAAGACATCGTTGATCGCCAAATCCAAATATTTGGAACAGACATTAATGAGAAGAATATAGAAAAAGCCCGACACGGAACATACCTAAAAGGCATTGAAGACAGTGTTTCGCAAACTCGGCTAAAACGTTTCTTCAGCCAAACAAACGGAAACTACCAGGTAATTAAGCCCATTCGCGACCTGTGCGTGTTCGCTAAACACGACTTGACAAGAGATCCACCCTTCTCTAATATGAACTTAATTGCATGCCGCAACTTGCTGATCTATTTTGACTCGAAGCTTCAAGAAAGAATTATACCCCTTTTCCATTATGGACTAAAACCCGACGGATATCTTGTTTTAGGCGAATCTGAAAGCGTTGGCAAATTCAACTATTTATTTGAACCCTTAACCAAGAAAGGTGTTGCGTTTAAAAAGAAGCAGGCGCAGCCAACACTCGAACTGCAACTTGAACCTTCAGCCCCGTATTCTTTTAGGCGCCCTCTTGGAAAGCCGGAAAAAGCTGAGTCCATGGCTGTCATTGAGCAAGAAGTTGACAAGCTGTTAATGGCTGAATATGTTCCTGCTTCCTTGCTACTTAACAACAACTTGGACGTTGTGGTTTTCCGTGGAAAAATCGACCCCTATATTTCCATCGACGCAGGCGCAGCTAGCTTTAACATAGGCAAGATTGTTCGAAAAGAGCTAAGACCTGTAATTCAAACAGCTGTTTATAGGGCAAAGAAAGACAGAAAAAACATTGAAGACGCGATTCGGTTTGAGCATGACCAAGAAACTAAAATTGTTAACATTCAAGTGAAGCCCCTAAAGATCCCAAAACAAGAAGAAACTTTCTTTCTTGTCCTCTTCTCAGAAGCCACCAAAGAAAAAATTCAAACTCAAAAAGAAGAAAAAGCTGGAAAAAAAGCGCTGCAAAACGCCAAAGACCAGCAGATCAAAGAACTTAGTGAGGATTTGAATTCCACTAAGCTAACATTGCAGACAATCATTGAACAGCAAGAAGCCACCAACGAAGAGCTGCGTTCAGCGATGGAAGAGGTCCAGTCAAGCAATGAAGAGCTGATGAGCACCAATGAAGAGCTTGAATCTTCCAAAGAAGAGTTGCAGTCAACTAATGAAGAGTTAACAACTCTTAACGAAGAACTCAAAAACCGCAATCAAAACCTGACTGTGTTAAATGACGATCTGAATAATTTGATGGGCAGCGTTGAGACTGCAGTGGTTATTGTTGACAACGGCTTTAAGCTAAGACGATTCACGAGCCAAGCTCAGGAACTTTTACGGCTTATGGCCACTGATGTTGACCATTCCATACTTGATATTCGATTGGGAATTCCAATTGATGAATTAGAAAAGTCGCTTCAGAAGGTCACATCTAATCTGGAAGTGATAAGGCAAGAGATCAAAACTGAGAAGGGTCGTTGGTATCAGATGCGTATTCGGCCATATGTGACTAGTGAAAAGAAGGTTAGTGGAGCAATCTTGTCTTTTTCTGATGTTACTGAGATCAAGAGGTTAGAATCAGAAAAGCAGGCTTATACGGATGGTTTAGAGCAGCAGGTAAGAGTTCAAGCAGGTAAGCTTGTTGATGCTGAAACTTTATCTGCTATCGGCAAAACTGCTGGCATGGTTGGTCATGATATTCGTAACCCTTTGCAATCCATAGTTAGTGACATCTACTTGGCTAAGAATGAACTGTCTGAAATGCCGGAGGGCAAAGCAAAGGAGGGCATAAAAGAGAGTTTAGAGGGTGTTGAGAAGAATGTTGAGTATATTAACAAGATTGTGCAGGACCTGCAGGACTACGCCAGACCAAATGTACCGGTTGCAAAGGAAACAGACCTTGAAGCGCTCTGTCAAGAGGTAGTTAAGAACGGCGGCATTCCAGAAAACATCAATGCTGCCTGTAAAATCAACACAAACGCTAAGAAAATTATTACTGATCAATCAATGCTTCAGCGAATCTTAAGTAATTTGGTTAATAATTCGGTTCAGGCAATGCCACGGGGTGGAAAACTCGAAGTTTTTGCTTATCTAGATGCTGACTGCACTGTAATAGAAGTTCAAGATAGCGGCGGTGGGATTCCTGAAGAAGCCAGATCTAGGCTGTTTACCCCCTTGTTTACTACTAAGGCTAAGGGCCAAGGCTTCGGTTTAGCAGTGGTTAAACGTTTGACTGAAACTTTAGGTGGTACAGTTACTTTTGAGAGCCAAGAAGGCAAGAGCACAAAATTCACGGTGCGTTTGCCCCCTCCAAAGAACTGAACGATAAATGGGCCTTCACATGAGAGAGTACTTGGAATCGAAGGTGAATTGACTTGAATGATGGTGTAAGAAAAGTAATAGTAGAATCAGTTGACGCGGCTTTGGGATCATTTGATTATGTGGATAAAGGGAAGCTTTACCGTACCCTTGAGACAAAATACGGCTTAAAGGTTGAAGATATTCCAGCTAAATATGAGGTCTTCCACAATGCTCTGTCTGAAACGCTTGGTATAGATCATTATGCGGTAGAACGAAAGATTGTCAAGGTTCTTCATGGGCGCTCTAAAATGGGAGTTTACGATGAGGCTCATGAGATACCTGCATTTGCACTACTTGTAGAATGTCACTTGGCAGAAGTTGATAAACAAGTATCAAATAACAAAGCACAAATTGAAAAGAACCTTGAAGCTCTTGCCAAAATCAAGAAAAACCAGGTCTAATCTCCAAATGTTTTCAATTAGTATTTTGATGGACCGCTGGGGCTCAAACCCAAAAAAGAAACTCTTGCTGGGCTCAGCCCTAAATAGGGATGGGCCAAAATAGACTAAAACTGCTTCGCAAGAAAAAATTTAGAAAGCAGTCAATTATTCCAGAAATAAGCTGGGCACAAATGAACTTTTCTAGCAAATTTGGAGCAAGATAAATGATAGAATGGGCCGTACCGGATTTGAACCGGTGATCTTCGCCGCGTGAGGGCGACGTCCTAGCCAGCTAGACTAACGGCCCAACGTTTAGATTGTGAATACATAGCCTTCCTTCATAAAACCTTTACTTATCCTCAACGAAACATTAAGTGGATCGGTGATTAAATGAGTGAACTAGACCGTTTTGAAGAACACAAGCATGATGGCATATTAATTTTTGTTTGTTTTTTCGGCAGCGCCATGGCAGGATATATCCTAATGAACCATCAAGCCCTGTTTGGCATCTGACCAAAAAACCACCAGAAACCTTTAAAATACCTCACCTCATTTCTGATTGGATATCCCAGGTTATTTGCCGAGGTAGCTCAGCCTGGGAGAGCGCTCGGCTGAAGACCGAGTCGTCGCAGGTTCAAACCCTGCCCTCGGCACTCCAATGTTAAATTGGATAAACATGCAACACTTTTTCGGTGAAGTTCAAGTCCTTCCTCAATCAATGCAACTGTGTCTGTTGGGGGTTTTGCTACCTTACAGATAACGCACGCTCAAATGTATTGATTAATCAATCTAACTTTGCGTGCTGGACACTTCTTGCTCCATCATTTTAACGCAGCTTTTCATCAGTATACATTTTTCACATTGTGGTTTCTTAGCGTTCATGCTGGTCAAATAACAATGGAAGTTTGTATCCCAAATTCGCATCATTTTTTTTCACCTAACTTTCACCATAATAGTAAGTCCAGTGTCTTTATATTCATTATTTGAAAAGAAAGAATATTCCAATCTACGAAATATATCCAAAACCCCCTCAATAAAACACGATCTGTTGTTTAGGTTGCCAATAACGTTGAGAATTTTACGTTATTATTTGCAGTTAATAACTCTTTTAACACAATTTGCTAAATTTACCTTAGCTTAAGCCGTGCACGCCATGGAACTCCTTCCCCAAAGCATTCCTGTGATTACTACAAACGAAAAAAACAAACCAGTTGGTGTATGAGACGATAAGTGCACCGATGATTATGGTAATTGAGTGCAGTGTAATTCAGAAAAACGGAAGCACTTATCAGTGGGAATAAATGTGTATTCTCTTCTACGGAGGTCAAATTATGGAGTTAGATCAATGCATTAAAGGTAGACGAAGCGTAAGAGCCTACACTGACGAGGCAGTTTCCAAGCAGCAAATTGAGGCGGTCTTAGAAGCGGGCACATGGGCTCCTACGGGGATGAATCGGCAACCATGGAGCTTTCTGGTTATTGAAGACAAGAATCTAATAAAATATGTCTCGGATGAAACTAAGCTTTTAGTCCAGCAGATGATGCCACCGCTAGCAAAGCAGTTTGCTACAGAAAACGACATTGTATGCTATAATGCGCCAGTGCTAATATTGATATGCGCCGAAAAAGACGAACAATGGGGCAACATTAACTTGCTGGATAGCGTGCTTGCAGCCCAAAACATGTTTTTGAAAGCCTACGAGCTTGGGCTTGGTTCATGTTATATGGGGTTTGTTAATTTCCTAAACAACAAACCTGAAGCGCTCAAAAAAATTGGTGTTCCCGATAACTGCGCTCTTCAGGTGCCATTTATTTTGGGGCATCCAAAAACTAAGCAAGGCACTGGAAAAAGAAACAAACCTAACCTTCTAAAATGGATAAAATAACCAGCCTATTTTTCTTTTTTTGGCAAAACAATGCCTTGGTTAGGTGCCCCATAGGAGATTGCTTTTCCTTCTAAAAACAGTTTTCCAACATAAGCGCATGTAGCTGCATCAAGCTCATGGTCACTTAACGTATTGTTTAGTCCTTGTATTCCTAAAGCTTGCAAACCAGCAAGTAGCTTGTGGACGCCTTGCTTTTTTCGCGGGATCCCTAAAACGTCTTGAGCGCCGCCTGGATAAACTTCAATCACCCGCAACCCGGCGGATTCAAATTTTTCTCTGAGCTTTATGCCTCGAGTAGTTAGTTTGCGCATTGGACCTAAGGTAGCCGGGAAAAGCTTTATACCCATTTTGAGTAGTTCGCAGTCACTTTCTCTCAGATGTGGACCTGTTTTGTCTTCAAGTGAGGTTCTGCCAGGCGGCAGATATAGGGGCGCATCGATAGCCACGATTGATGGTTTGCTCTTGAGAATTGTTGTTACTATTTCATCATCTGTGTAGAGTAAAGCTGTTTTTGCTACATTGGCCGTTAACAGGCAAAGTCCCGTGGATCGAGACTCAACACCAGCCAAATCCAACCCAACAAATAACACTTAATCGACTCCCCATTTAGAGAGATTAATTTCCTTCATATATGCTGTTTTCTACTTGTACTTTAAGCAAAAACCTTGTTTTAGCTATTTATCATTTCAACCATATAGAAAGTGTTTTAAACTCATACATACGATAACGTTCCATCAGAGGAAAAGAACATGGCAAAATGCCCCACATGTGGAAAAGACGTTAAAACTGCAAAAAAAACCTGGAAAATGGCTGGAAAACCAGACAAGAAAGGACAACGAACACAGCTCACCATAGCGCTCTATGACTGCTGCGGTAAAACATTCCGCGAAGTGCTAGATAAGAAAAAGATTTAACACTACTAACTTCCATTTTTTCTATTTCTATTTTTCTTCTCTTACCAAATCCTTTGTGTACCGCCTAACAATTATAACAAGTGGGTAATTATTGGGTGAACTGCAAATCAAGTGTAAGCGAGAAAAGAAAATCGCTTGACTTTTTATTGAAAACTTGACCGATTACACATTATTGCGGACATTCTAAGTTAATGTCGACAGCCGCAGGCAAAGACAACTGTCTGACGTAAAACAAACGTAGCCTACAATATCGTGCAAAACTGCATCGATCAACTGAGCCAAAAGGCTAATAACACAAAAAATAGCGGAGCGCGGTCAAAGTATGTTGGCATTAACCGAGAAGACACAGTTTTTTTAGAAAATGAATTAAACTTCAAAATACGTTGGCAACATCAAACCCGCAAAAAACCGCTTGCTAGAAATCCAAACCGTAAAAGAAAACTAACTGCCCTTAATTACAGTGCAGACCGCATCTTGCCCATTTATAACTGCCGAAACACGCTTAGCAACTAAGCCGTTAACCACAAAACAATCCACAGGAAACTGCAAAATAAGTTTAGGCAAAAACAAATCCACACTGGTGCGTTTTTTCCTCTCCAAAAGCTCAGCGGCACGTACCTCTTGTAGTAGCTTCGCATTAGAGTATTGTTTTGGGTCAGCATCATAAATCCCATCAACATCTGTTATTAAAACGACCTTACTTGCTTGAAGCCGCTGCGCAACGTAAAGAGCAATGGCATCAGAGGTAACCTCCCATGAGTTCTCCAACTCACGTTCCCCAAACAGCATTTTTGAGGGCAAAAAGATAGGTAATTGACCTACATCAAACGATTTTCTTGCTTCATTCAAATCGTTGATTGTGACGGAGTTAGGCGTCAAATCTGACAACAGCAAACCATACTGGTCCATCCCTAAAATCGCCATATGATGCGACACGTCGCATGAGAGAGAAAAGCGGTCATCAAGCCTGCGCACTGTATCTGCAAATTCGCCACCGCCTGGAACCACCAAAAGCTTCTTCGACATGGCAATATAGCTTAGTTTTTTGCATAGCTCCCTTAATTTGTCTGGGTGCAAAGCTAAACTTCCGCCGACCTTTACAACAACTAAGGTCATTTGATGTGTTCTCCTTGAATTTTTGGGACAGCCATCAACGCAACGCCAAAAGCAGGCGTAGCCAAAACCGCATCGGCGGGCAGTAGCGTTTCCAAATCCACGATTTCATCAGCGCCTACTGCTTGGGCGGCTTTTTTCCCGATAAAGTTTTTGCCAAGACCCGTAACAGCCACCGAAACCTTGCCCTGCACCTGAGCCTTTGTGTACGTATAAACCTTAGCTAAGCTTGCGGTGACCTGTTGGATTTGCCTGTCCGCGACGTAGTGGGCTATTTTGTAAATTTCATTTTGCGTCAGCATATCGATGTCAGCACAAACCACCCGCGCCAACCGCGCCGACGCTTCAGACACTGTTTTGCCCCGCCCATCCGCGGTCTCGCTTGAATAATCTGCCTCTGAAATGTTGCCTAAAATCAAATGTACATCACCAGAGGTTGCAAAAAGCTCCGAAGAAACAGCTGCGGCGCTTCCTTTGATAGGAATTGATTGTACAGTTGCTGCCACATTAGTTCGCAGGCTGCCCGTATAGACCAGTTCGCCACAGAGGAGTTTTTCTAAATCGGTTTTGCCTTTGGCTGCAACTTTTCCATTGATTATGGGAATGATGCTTGTGCTGGTGCTTCCGATATCAACGACTACGCAGTTGGGAATGTGCTGAGCTACCAACCAGCCTGTTGCTGCCCAATTTGCCGCTGCAACTCGCAAAGGATGAGCCAACGCACTGGATAGCGTTTCCAGTTTAACATCGGCGGTTAAAACGTAAAGGGCAGTATACGGAAATGCATGCTGGATGCAGCTTAAAACGTGGGTTACGCCTTCACGCTTAGTTTGGTAAGCGTCGGATAACTCTGCGGTCATGGTTACAGCTACCCCGTCTATTCTGCGAGCGCCTAACTGCCGCTTGAGCTGCAAGAGGATTTTGGGCAAGTTTTGAGGGTGCTTCCAAATGGGGAAGTAAGCCGATGCAACGCTGGTTTTTTGGAGCTTGCCTTTTTCTGTGTAGACGTAGGCGGCTTTAGTGTTGGCCCCTCCCACGTCATATCCTAAAACAGCAACCAACCGTTTCACTCAACCCAATAAATTGCACAGCCGCTTTTTAGCTTCTTCTAAACCTACCCTCGCCTCTTCAAGCGATTTTCCTTTACCGCGTACTAAGGCACAAGTTTCGAGCTTGCCGCTTAAAGGAAAAGGCGGCGAAACAACCCCTTCAAGCTCAGCGGCTTCTTTGAAGGTAGCAACGGTTGGCATGAAAGTTTGGATTTTTTCAAAACAACAGAACTGATTGGTTTCTGTTTCCTCAATGGATTTCTCCAACAAAACCGCGTCAAGCAGGCCTTGGGCAACGTTGAAACCCGTCACTTCACGCAAACCAACATACGAAGTGGTCAACCGTGGATTAACATCTACAACAAAAAATTCCTCTTCCCCCAAAACCAAATCAATCCCCACATACCCCTTCAATCCACGAATAGACTCTGCGACCTGCTGTGCCAAAACCAGCACGTCCACTTTTAGGGGATGCTCAAAAGGCACGCAGCCGCTGTTGTAGCTTGACTCACCTGCAGGTTCGTTGAGGGTTACGTTTTGCCTATTTAAGCTCAAAGCATTTGCTTTTTTTCCATCTGACAATAGACACACGCTTGCTGATTCACCTTCAACGTACTGCTGTGCAACGAATTTAATGTGTGACGATTGGCGCTTGATTTTTTCGACGGCGAGCCCAATTTGCGATGCATCTTTAACCATGCTAATGCCGCTACAGCCTACGCCATCAATGGGCTTAAAAACCAAAGGAAAAGACAAATCGCTAAGAGCCGCTTCGATTTGTTCTGGGGAATCCGAGGTGCTTAGCACCGTTGTTTCGGGCACTTGGAAGCCGTCGTTGGCAAGGCGCTCGTAGAGCGCGGCTTTGTCAGCGGTTTTCTGGATAGCTGCGGCGTTGCAATTGAGGGAGAGTACGCCTGATTTTTCTGCTAAACTGACCAGTCTCTCAAGGGTTTGGCTCGTCTCAGGCGCTATGATGTAGATGGCGTCGTTTAATTTGGCTATGTTGACAAGGACTTTTTCAGGTTCCTGCTGGTTAAACACGGGCACCACACAGTCGGCGTCGATGGGCGGGGATAGTTTTGAGAGCCGCCCATCCAGTAAAACGGTTACTTCATGCCCAGCCGCCTTAAAATCCGCAACCAAACACCGCAGCATCCCGTAGCCCTCTGCCAAAATATTTGGCATCAGGGTTTGCCCTGCAAATCCACCTCCAGAAACATGCTCGTAAACAATAACCCTCAATTGGGTGCCTTCAAGTTTCGTTTTGTGCCCTAAAGGTCTCTTAAAGCTTTCCTATACCTGCAAGAGCTTCAACAAAAGCCGAAACATGCCGCCGCTTAACATGAGGCATAACGACAACTCGAAGGCAATCATAACGGGGAACGTATGAAACATACCAACCCATTTTCCAAAGTTTCTCTGCTAGAACGCGGCTGTTTTTGCTACGGAAAGCTACCAGATTCAGCGTCGGCTCCACCACAAGAGAAAAACCAGCCTTCTGGAGCTCTTTGGTAAGCAACTGCGTGTTTCTCATGCATGCGCCAACGATTTTTTGGAAACCCTCACACCCCAACGCTCTGAAAACTGCCCATGTTGAAACAACTGAGGCACCTGAGCGTGTTCCCGTGAATGTATATTGGGCGTTTTCGGTTAAGTAGGGCGTTTCGGTTTTGATGTACTTGAGAACTTTTGGGTTTTTGAAGAGGATGCCGCCTGTGGGGATAGGTGCCATGCCCATTTTATGGGGATCAACAGTCACCGATTGGACACCCTCTAAATAAAAATCAAATAGGGGTTTTTCACCCTCAATAAACGGAATTACTAAGCCGCCAAACGCAGCGTCAACATGCAAAAAAACTCCACGGTCCAAGGCAATTTTCGAAAGCGCGTCAATAGGGTCAACTGCACCTAACTCGGCTGTTCCCGCCGTACCAACAATCGCTACTGTGTTTTTGCTGATTTTTTGCCTTACTTCATCGGGGTCCACCCTAAACACGCTAGTTAACCCCACATAAACAGGCTTAAGGTTTAGAAGGCTGCAGATTTTTGTAAACGAGAAATGGGCAGACTGCGGCAAAACCACTTCAGGTTGGCTTGTGTTTGCCATGTTTCTCGCAGTGGCCAACGCCATCAAGTTGGCTTCAGTTCCTCCTGAAATCAAAAACCCCGCCGCACCATTGCCGTGAAGAAGCTTGGCGATGTCATCAACCACTTCCCGTTCCAATTGCGCACTTACTGGAAAAAGCCCTTGGTCACCGAGGTTTGATTCAAAAAACATTTGGTAAGCCTTTTTTGCTATGGGATGCGGCTTTGTGCACATGGAACAGAGGATTTTGCCCTTGCGGTAGCTTCTTTCTTGAGTGTGGAACTTTTTGAGTTCATCTAAAACTGTTTTTTGACTGGTACCTTTAAACTGCAAACTTATGCCTTCTTTATGCACAGCTCTGGTTTGGTTTGCCTTAGCACTTTAACTAGTTCAGCTACCTTTTCCATGCGGATTTGCCCCGCAACGCGGTCACAACCCGTGCACACAGCACCACGCAACCCCACAATGTCAGCGCCCAACCCAGCAATCACGGGCAAATCCTGTTTGCGAAGCGAACCGGCCAACGCTGCTTCCAACCCATACATGTGGGCAGCTTGAACAAAAGCGGTAAGTTGTTGGCAGGTGAGGTGGTCAAAGAGGTTTTTTCCGTCTTTGATATAGGTGTCAATCATCGCAACCGCAGCACCTGCTTTGTGGGCAATCTCAGGGATTTGCATGGGGCTTAGTGCGCCGATGTTTTGGGCATCAGCGTATCCGGCCACCACGACTTTGATATCTGGTTTGGATTCTTTGGCAGCTCGGCTGACATTTTGCACCAAAAAAACAGCCTCCTCAACTGTTTTGACGCCGAATAATCCAACTTTAATGTAATCCACGCCCAATGAGGCAGCGCCCAAAGCAGCAAGAGACACGGCACCAGGGTAGCTGCCCATATCGCCAAGGGTGCAGCTTAGTTTGATGGGGTTGGGTGTGGCGTCCCTGATTTGCTGAATAACCCATGGGTAATTTGCGCCCAATGCGCCTTCCGCGGGGTTTTTCACATCAATTATATCGGCACCTCCAGCGATGGCTTGAGCAGCTTCTTGTTTGTTTTGGGGGCTGATTAGCAGTTTCAAAGGCATCATATTGATGCGTTTTGTCGGTGCCTTTAAAGGTTTCCCGTGAAAACTCGCCTTTCGATTCCAAAAAAATAAACACAACTTTTCAACATGCTTTTGACCGCAAAAAACGCCAATAGCCTCTACACTGAGAGTTCTGAACCGCTATTAGGCAACAAATAGGTCAGGCAGGGCTAAGTTTTTTTATGTTGCCAACGTTTGAATGTGATGGTGTCTTTGTTGAAGGTTATTCCTGTACTTGACATTTTAAACGGCAGCGTTGTCCACGCAGTCAG
>JBJKPJ010000058.1:0-1623 GCA_046706605.1 Bathyarchaeia archaeon
ATCCCGCTTCTTGCCATGATGTATCCGCGGGGACCAAAAATCCCAAACGAACATGCCCCAGACGTGGTTGCCCATGCGGCACGAATCGGCGCAGAGTTAGGTGCAGACATCATCAAAACCAACTACACAGGCACCATTGAAACCTTCAAAGAGGTCATTGAAAGCTGCCCCGTTCCAGTAGTCATTGCAGGTGGACCCAAATGCAAATCTCCCGACGAAGTCTTGCAAACCACCTTTGACGCTATGCAAGCAGGTGCATCAGGGTTATCTATTGGACGAAATGTTTTCCAATGTGACAGCCCAACACAAATTACCAAAGCGCTCTCAGCTATCGTTCACCAAAACGCCAGCGTTGAGATGGCGCTTAAAACATTCGGTGAAAAAATTTGAAAGAACTCTGGTTAGAAATTTCCCCGTCAACTACACAGCAAGAAAAAGATGGGCTGCTTAGCTTAGCCCAAGAAAACGTAGATGTGATTTTGGAGGATAAAGCTGCCAGAAGCAGCCAAGGCAAACTCGAACTTGTCTGGCTCAATGAGTTGGATGAGAAAAAGATTTCCCAGCTAAAAAAAGAAGGCAAAAAAACCGCCCTACACGTAACCATCCAAGGCAAAGAAGACGAAAACCGAGCCGCGAAAGCCGCTGAACTAGGCGTTGACTATGTCATTATAAACTGTATGGATTGGCGGGTGATTCCACTTGAAAACCTTATTGCTAAAGGCAGAGGAAAAAGCAAACTAATCGCCGAAGTAAACACAGCCGAAGACGCCAAAGTGGTCCTAGAAGCGCTCGAACTAGGAACAGACGGGGTTTTGCTGAAGACCAGCCGCCTAAGTGAACTGGAGAAAACAATCCAAATCGTCAAAAAACAAATGCCAAAAACTACGTTAGTTCCTGCCAAAGTTTTATCCATCAAGCCCATCGGGTCAGGCGCCCGCGTCTGTGTGGACACAGTTGATTTGATGGTTCCCGGCGAAGGCATGCTGGTTGGTTGCCAATCCGCTGGGTTCTTTTTGGTTGAAGCTGAAGTAAACGAGAACCCCTACGTGCAGTCCCGACCTTTCAGGGTTAATGCGGGAGCAGCGTCGAATTACACTTTGACCTCACTTCAGAATACGCGGTACCTCTCCGAGCTTAAGGCAGGTGACGAAGTATTAATCATTAGTCGAGATGGCAAAGTCCGTTTAACAAACGTGGGCAGATCCAAAATTGAATTCCGCCCGCTGATTCTCATTGAAGCGCAAGCTGACGACACAAAAATTAAAACTATCCTGCAAAACGCTGAAACCATCCGCGTTGTAACCCCAAAGGCATCAAAGCCCGTGACGGAACTTAAACCCAACGACGAAGTCTTAGTGCATCTAGCAGCCAAGGGAGGAAGACACTTCGGGATTTCTGTGCCTGAAGAAACGGTGATTGAACAGTGACCGCGAGAATCTGCGTTTCGATTCTCCCCAAAACCCTAGAAGAAGCCCATAAACTAATTGTCAAAGCCGAAGCCGCCAAAGCTGACCTTGTCGAAGTCCGCTTTGACTGCCTTGAAGAAACAAGAAATCTGGCAGACCTCCCTAAAGCCACACGCCTGCCCCTGATTGCTACAAACAAACTCCAAAACGAGAAGGG
>JBJKPJ010000059.1:0-13864 GCA_046706605.1 Bathyarchaeia archaeon
ACCAACGGCGTTCTATCCATCGTGCACCAGATCACCTACAAAGAAGTTATCCCCGGTAGATACCCAGTTGAAACCTTGGCAATTGGCAGCGGCGACTGCGACCTATTCGCGTACATAGCTGCCTCGATACTGGAGGCAGGGGGCATTCCTGTGGTGCTCATTTACTATAAAGCTCAGGAACACATGGAGTTGGGTGTGGACCTCGGCTATGTTCCCACGCAGGCAAGGGTGCCAGTTTTCAGCGTCAATGTCCAAAATGTCTCCTACTACATCGCTGAGTGTACAGGTAGCCAGTGGCGAGATGGCTGGCGTGTTGGTGAAACCCCCAGCGAATACCAAAACGTTACCTCCCAAATAATTTCGCTTGATAACTTGGAGCAAGCCTCAATGAGACAGGTTTCAGCCAGCCTGCAGGAACTTGACCCTAGTAACCTCACGCTTCACGCCTCTGCTTCATTTATGTTTGGTAACAATAATTTGACTCTCAACGGGCAAATCCTGCCCCAAATAGCAGGCGAAAACGTTACTCTGCAAGTCCAATTTAACGGCGGTGGCTGGACAACTATCGGCACGGTTGAAAGCCGACCTGATGGAAGTTTCATGTATAGTTGGCTTCCTCCAACTGAGGGTTCTATTGTTGTTCAGGCAAGTTGGCTCGGAAATAGACAATACAACGGCGCAACCAGCCCAGCGGTGAGTGTGCTTATTTTGCCTCTCTTTTTTGTGGTTACCATAGTTGTGGCAATAGCTTTTTTGGTGGTTTTCTTGGTCGTGTTTTCCAAGCTTTGGCGGAAAAAAACTAAAACGCCCATCCAAAGCACACAGCACGCGGAGCCTTTGCCTCCAATGCCGTCCCACCTAATCCATTGACTTCTGCCAGAGAAAGGTTATTATTTGCAGCGCCTTCACCTACAGCGGAGATAGTATGCCTTTAGCATTCATGATTGGAACCGCGGGAAGCGGCAAATCCCTTTTCACCGCTGCCTTTGCCGAGTGGCTTAAAATGAGCAAACAAGATGTTGCTATAGTCAACCTAGACCCTGGAGCACTCAAATTGCCCTATCAACCTGACATTGACGTGCGCAACTACGTGGATGTGGGCGACATCATGGAAAAGTATGGTTTAGGACCAAACGGCGCGTTGATTATGGCGGCGGATTTGATTGCGGATGAAATAGAAAACTTAACTCGCGACATCGATGAAGCCCACGCTGACCTAGTGCTTGTGGATACGCCGGGGCAGATGGAGTTGTTTGCGTTTCGTGCAAGCGGACCATATATAGTTAACGAATTAACCAAAGAACCCAAGGCGCTTATCTACCTTTTCGACGCGGTTTTCTCCATAAACCCCCTCAACTACGTTTCAAACATGTTCCTCTCCGCCGCAGTCTACAACAGGTTTTTGACGCCTCAACTACATGTGCTCTCCAAAACGGATTTGATTCCCAAAAAAGATGTGCAAGCAATTGCTTCTTGGTCAGCTAACCCGCTTGCTCTGGAAGAGGCAATTGAGCAGAAACTGGAAGGAACCAAACGCCTCTTTAGTCGCAACATGATGCAAGCCATAAACAAACTGGGCTTAAAATTCCTATTAATGCCTGTTTCCTCTAAAAGCTACGAGGGTATGGTAAACGTTAACACGTTTCTTGAACGCATACTAAACGAGGGCGAAAAATACACAACTTAAGCGCTCACAAGAGACCACGACGCGGCAAAGGCTCCCCGTTTTGCTCTCAATGCAGAATCCGCGCCGGTGATGATGATTACGTCGTTGTCTTTGGGTGCGAGTTCTTTTTGAATCCAACTTGCCGCGTTGGGGTACTGGGCTTCTATGGTTTCGCTAACGGAGTGGATGCATAAATGCCCATGCTGTGCGACAATAATTAGGGCTTTGCGTGCTCCTCCAATGATGGATGCATCTCGCTGGTCTATGCCTGAACCAACTTTTTGCCCAGCGTTTCTCACCAAGAACGCGTAGTTAAAGTTGGATACAATTAGGTCTGTGCGAGGGAAATCGATGCGTTTGGGGAAGAGCTCTTCAAATTTGCCCCAGACCTGTTTTCCTTTGTTGGTTAGATTGTTGCCTTCTTTGGAGTTTTCAATCAAATCTGCGTCTTTTAGGCGTCTTATAATTGTCCGAACTGCCCCATCGCCTACGCCCAGTTTTTCAGCTAACCTGTTTCGGCCCAAAGACTGTTGAGATAAAAGTTCAAGGGCATAGAAGATGTGGAATATGGTAAATGTGGTTGATGGTCCTGGCGCTTTTTTTCCTGCAATTTGCTGAATGGACTTTTTGAAGGATAATGCCATGTGTACCAATCCTAGTTAAGTCAAATTCGGCTTTTATAACTTTTTAAACAAACAAGCCTACGCTTTGTAGGCAACCACTGAAACCTCGACAAAAGCGCCTGCTTTGAGTTCTGCACCCACTGTTGCACGAGCAGGATAGTTGTCAGGGAAGTATTGAGCGTATTGACGGTTAAAATCCTCAAAAAGCGCCATTGATGAAAGATAAACGGTTGATTGCACCACGTCTTTTAGGCTAAAGTTTGCCGCCGTCAAAATCGCTTTAATGTTTTCCATAACCTGATTTGTCTGCGTTGCGATGTTGCCTGAGATGAGTTTGCCTTCTTTTGGGTCAATAGCCAACTGTCCCGACACAAACAGGAAGTTGCCTGCTTGCACTGCTTGATTGTAGGGTCCTATGGGGTTTGGGGCGTTTGGGGTTTGCACGATTCTTTTCATAATACTTCTTTTGTCTGTGAGGGCTGGGGGTTTAAAATGGTTTCTCCATGGGGGAATTGGGGATTAAATTCCCATTTTGGAGAAAGCCTTTTAAGAAAACCGGCGAGTAACTATGCCAATACACCTTGAGCGAAGAGATTATTATGAAAAGAAACGGAAAATACTTGTTCACGTCTGAATCGGTCGGGGAAGGTCACCCCGACAAAGTCGCAGACCAAATCTCTGATAGTGTTTTAGACGCAATATTCGCACATGACTCCAAAGCGCGAGTTGACTGCGAAACTCTCGTCATGCAGGGCACCGTAGTGGTTACAGGGCAAATTACCACGTGCACCTACATTAACATCCCCAAAATTGTCCGCCAAACCCTCAAAGAAATCGGGTTTGACAACGCCAAAGACGGCTTAGACTGGGAAACATGCGGCATTTTGGTTTCATTAACTGAGCAGTCACCCGACATCGCTATGGGCGTCAACGAATCGGAAGACCATGAGCAAGGCGCAGGCGACCAAGGCATGGTTTTTGGGTACGCAACCAACGAGACAAAAGAGTTTATGCCACTGCCAATTCTGCTTGCTCAAAGACTTGTTAAACGTCTCGCTGAGGTTCGGAAAACAAAAGTTATGCCTTATCTGCGTCCCGACTGCAAATCTCAAGTAACCATCGAATACGAAAATGGCAAACCCAAATGCGTCAAAACCGTGGTTATTGCCGCACAAAACAACGGAACTGTTGCTGACGAAAAGCTCAACTCAGAAATCATTGAAAAAGTCATAAAATACGTTATTCCCCCGGACCTTTTGGCATCCGACGTGAGATACGTCATTAATGGAACAGGCAGGTTTGTTGTCGGCGGAACCCTTGCTGACTCTGGTTTAACAGGCAGAAAAATCATTGTGGACACCTATGGCGGAGTGGGAAGCCACGGCGGCGGATGCTTCAGCGGCAAAGATCCCAGCAAAGTTGACCGCAGTGGCTGCTACATGGCACGCTACATAGCCAAAAACATCGTTGCTTCAGGTTTAGCGGAGCAGTGCGAAATCCAAATCAGCTACGCCATTGGAATTGCCAAACCAATCAGTGTGCTGGTGAATACCTACGAAACCGGTAAGTTGCCTGACGAGAAAATCATGGAGTTGGTTTTGAAGTACTTTGATATGCGTCCCAGAAAAATCATAGAACAACTTGATCTGTTACGTCCAATCTACAAGAAAACTTCGTGTTTTGGCCACTTCGGCAGAGACGACATCGAGTTTCCATGGGAGAAAACTGACAAGGCTGAACTTCTCAAGAAAGAGCTTGAGGACGCCAAAAAAGCCTAACTTCAACCTTATTTTTTAATTAACTTTTAAGGTCGCAACCTTTTTTCCAGAATATTTTTTGGTTTGAAAATCTGTCGATACTGACCTCCCCCTATGCAATGATTTCTAAATGCACCAAATAGCTTGGTTGCCGCCTTAACGACAAAAATTAAAGTAAAGAATAATTGTGGTTTATTGTTTGCCTATGGCTTCTGCTCGGAGTTTTTCCAGATATTTGGGATCTTCTCGGAGTACTTTGGGAATGTAGTTGCAGGCTGGGTCTGATTCGAAGAGGTCGCCTGTGTAGTATTCGGCGCGTGTTCTACATCCTCCGCAGATTTCTCGGTACTCGCACACTCCGCATCTGCCTTTGAGGTTGCTTTTATCTCGGAGTTTAAGGTGGAACTCGCTTTTCTGGAAGTTGTTCCACGCGTCGCGTAGTTTGGTTACTTTGACGTTGCCGATGCGGTAGCCTTCGTGGAAGCCGCAGCTTCGATAGTCGCCGTTCTCGGTTATGCCAATATAGTTGCCGCCGATTGTGCATCTGCCAAGGTAGCCTTCGTTGTACCAATCCCAGAAGTCCGAGGTGTTTTTCTGTTTAACTATGCGGGCATAGAAGGGGCAGTAGACGTTGACTTTGACTTTGCCGTAGAGTTTGCGTTGAATGTCGTAGATTTCGTTGAATGCAACCTCATATTGCTCTGATGTTGGTGCTAAATCTTCCATGTGTTCACCTGCTCTGCCCACAGGGACGAGGTTGTGGTAGACAACGCTGCGGGCTTTGTACTGCTCTGCCAACGCGGCGGTGTGTGCCATTTGGTGGATGTTGTATTTAGTCATGGTGGTGACAAGGCAGTCCAATAAGCCTACGCTGCTGAGTTTTTGCATGGCGTAAAGCGCTTTGTCGTAGCCGGCTTGTCGCCTTATCTTGTCGTTGGTGTCTTTCATGCCATCGATGCTGATGGCGGTTTTCACATTGTATTTTGTAAGTTTGTTAAAGCGGTCTTCATCCCATGCGTAACCGCTTGTAATTAAACTGACGTTTAAACCATGTTCTTTTTCAGCATACTCGATGATTTCCCAGATGTCTGGGCGAACCAAGGGTTCCCCCCCGCTGATTCCAAACCATTGTGAGCCAAAATCTGCCATTTCATCAACCATATGCTTGGCTTGTTCGGTGCTCAGCTCTTGGTCTTTAGCGTAATCTTTTATATAGCTGCAATATGTGCAGGTGCCTACACAATTGCGAGTACATCGCCAAACAACCATAAACAATGGGGTTGTGGTCGGGTTCATTCAATTCACAGTGGAGAATAGATTTGCCTAGTCGATATAAAATTTACTCTAAGAAACCCTTTTTTTGACTATTTAAAAAAACCGCAGAAACCACCAAAAGTCTTAGGGTTCAAACGCCATTTTCCTCAGCGGAGTCACGTCTACGTTGCAAGAAATCTTCGACGGTAAACACCGACAACGCTAAACCAGTAACAAGGGTTAAAAGCAAAAAGAAAATTTTAAACTCGGTTGTTTCAACCTCAAAATGAATAATTAAAACAGCAATCTCCGCGATTAGAATCGCCAAAAAAACAGCGGCGTAAATCCTCATTTTAGAAACTAAACGTTGTCCAACCCAAACCAGCCCCTTAATGGGTGCCTTTTTATCCACAGTGTATTCGCCGTACTCGTTTTTCTTTAGGTATCCAAGGTCTTCGAGTTTTTGCAGGTGACGGTAAGCGACGCTGGGGCTGCTGAGATTAGTTGCTTTCATGACATCCCGCGGTCCCACAGGCTTGTTTTTCTCGACGACGTACAAATACACGCTTAATGTTATGCCTTGGAGCTGTACATTTGTGTCCGTCACAGTTTAGACCTTACACATGAATGTTCATGTTCGCTGTATTAGCTTTGCCCAGAAAAAAGTCAAAAACACCCGAAAAACAACGTGGAAGCCCGAAAAGTCGTCGAAATCGAGCGGAAACCTGCTTTCCGAAAGAGTTTAATATAGATTTTAAATAAACCCTTCCCTTGAGAAGGTTAATCCAAAATGAGTAATGAATCCTCAAATGAACTAGTTGTACAACCAGCACCACATATAACAGGTCCAATGTCAAAGACGCGTCTAATGCAGTACACCTTTTTCGCTATCCTCGCCGTTCTCATTGTTTCGGCTGCACTCTGGTCACAAACCACAACCCAGTCAGGATGGAACCTAGGCTTAACCGTTGTCATCTGTGCAATAATATCTGTAGGTCTGGCAGTCTCTGTTGACTTTCTAATAGGCAAAACTAGCGCTGACAGCGAAGTGAATACGTGGTCAGCTGCAGTCTTCGGCTTAATTGTCACCGCATGCTTTACACTGGGCACCCCTTCTATGAATACAGAAGGGATAGGGATACCAGTTGAAGCTCCCCTTGCATTCTATTATGTTGCAGTCATTTCGCTTCTAGGTCTTGTGGTTTTCAAGAAAGTCATGAGCCTTGCAGGCAGAAAATTTGTAAACCCTGCTGCAGCCGCCAAATTGCTTGTCTTGCTTCCTTCCTTACCTGCAACGCTTCTGGCAGTTGACCACCTAAACAGTGGACCCCTACAAGTTCCCAAATTAGCGGGTCCAATTGGAGCAGGTGCAGCAGCCATCGCAGGCAACGGCATAGCGGGTTTCGGCAGCTATCTTCAAGGCTGCTACGTTAACCCCAGCAACATGGCGTCTGTTCCAAGCATCGAATGGCTTATGACTATAGCTAAATACCACGGGTGGGTCGGTGGCGCATCAAGCATCGCTGTCATTATCATAGGTGTCGCTCTTTTCATAGTTGCACGCAAATACATCAAATGGAAAATTACCCTCAGTTACCTTGTCTCTATCACTATTCTCTCATTGATATTCTCATTCATCTATGCAGATGCTGACTTAACCACAAGGTTACTCTTTGAACTCTTCATTGGCAGTTCAATATTCATGGCGTTCTTTATGGCAACGGATCCGGCTACGACACCGCTTACTGGAGTTGGGCAAATCATCTTCGGCGTCGGCTTGGCAATTTTAAGCATTCTGATACAAACCTATATGAACTTCTTTGGAGGCTCATTGCTAGCGCTACTCATCATGAACTTAACAGTGCCACTTATCGATAAAATAGGAATCCACAAACCCTTTGGGAGATGAAGAAAATGGCAAACCTTGTTAATATTAAAGAACACAAAGATATCGCACGAAAAACACCCATCGAAATCTTCCCAGACCCCAAAACCGCCATAGTTTTAACCTACCAGAACGCTGGGGCAGCAAACAAACCCACCGTTGCTGTTGGGGACACCGTGGCTATGGGTCAAAAAATCGCTGACACCAAAGAACGTGTAAGTGCTCCTGTTCACAGTCCCATCTCTGGCAAAGTTGTCAAAATCGGCGATGTTTTCAACAGTTGTTATGCTGAGTGCTCAGAAGCTATTTGGATTGAAAACGACAACAAAAAAACCAAAGACAAAACCTTAGCTCCCGTCTCTGAATCTGAACTGGCAAAAACCACAAACGAAGTACTGCTAAAGCGCATCCGTGACGCAGGCATCATCGGCTTAGGCGGCGCTGGCTTCCCAACAAGCGTCAAACTAGCTGTACCAGCAGACAAAACAGTAAAAACCCTAATAGTGAATGCGGCCGAAGGCGAACCCTACGACACTGCAGATGAACGATTGATGATTGAGAAAACGGAGAATATTTTGCGCGGTGTAAAAGTTGTGCGTAAACTCTTGGGAAACCCAAAAGTCATCGTTGCCACCAAGGTCAGCAAAGTTGAAGCCGTACCAAAACTGCAAGAAGTTTTCAGCAAAGAACCTGATACTGAGGTTATTGCAAAACACCTGACTTACCAGCAAGGAGACGCAAGCGTTTTACAGAAAGCAATTTTAGGCTACGAAACCCCACCCGGCAAACGCTCATACGAAATGGGAACCATCGTGCAAAACGTCGCAACCCTAAACGCTATTGCAAACGCTGTCTTCGAGGGTGAACCATTAATCTCTAGAGTAACCACTTTAAACGGTGACATCGCAACCCCAAAGAATCTGCAAGTTAAAATCGGAACCCCCATCAGTGACATCCTAAACGCAAACAGCATCGATACAGCTGATATCCGACAGGTAGTTATCGGTGGAGTTATGATGGGAAACGCAATCCCAACCATTGATGCACCAGTAACCAAGCGAACCTCAAGCATATTGGTATTCTCCAAGAGCACATACAAGAAGGGACAAAAACAAACAGCCTGTATCCACTGCTCCAACTGCATCAACTCATGTCCTGTTCGACTGCATCCAGTGCTCCTCTACCATGCGCTCATTAAAGGTGACTTTGACAAAGCAGAAAAACTGTGGGTTAAAGACTGCATCGCTTGTGGAACATGCTCGTATGTTTGTCCTTCAAGACTGCCCCTAGCAGGCACTATCTGTGGCGCACGCAAATAAGCAAACTATTTAGACAAACTAAAACCCTGTAACACATGGTTTTAAGCCATGTGCCCTTTTGTTTTTTCATTTTCTTTTCAAACCAAAATTATCTTATGCTAAAACCAGTTTTTTGGTGTAACGCTTTATTGGCTTAAGCGGTTAAGCATTAAATTTATAAACTCGCCTCAACGTAAATAATCCAAAGGGATAAAAAAAATGGAAGAACAAAAATTTAAACTATCAGATATCTTTGGCGGCATAGTTATACCGTTGATTCTAGCATTACTCATTTATGTCTTAGCAGGTTACGTAAACGTCGGAGGCGAATACCACGTTCTCGGTGCCACAAACACGATTGCTGTCATTCTCGTTAACGGCTTTGCTCAAATGATTATTCTCGGCATTCCGCTTGTTTTGGGCCTGCTGTGGAATAAATGGGCAGGCGGAGCAGCGGGCTTCCTTATGGGTGGTCTCTATTACGTGGCACAAGCAGGTGAATACAATGGAGTCTACGCAGCTAATGGCGTAACCACGTACAATTTCTTCGGCGACATTAGCATGCTATTCTGGATTGTCTATGGTGTTATGATCGGCTACATGGCAGGCGCGCTCAACAACGGCTCAACAAACTTCAAACGAATGATTGGCTCAGGACTAACTGCTTCAATGATAGTCGCATTCCTCGCAACTTACTTGAACTATACTATTTCGCTGGAACCAGCAAGACAGATGGCTCAAAGCTCTTGGGTAACCGACCCTGGCTTGGCAGTGGTAACAAACTTCTTACCCGGTATCCTATTAGGCATCATTGTGCCGATTCTCGGCAAAGTCATGACCTGGTACGGAATTCAACCGCAGAAGCATTACTACTAATTCCATATCTCTTACCTTATTTACTTTTTTAATAATTTTTACAGAAAAAAATAAAAGTTAATTGAAAAAATTTACGGTTGTTTTGGTGCAAATTCCCAAGCGATGTTGGCTTTCCAAAGCTCCCCTTGCTTGGTTAAACGGATTTCATTGTCGTCAATTTCGATAAGCTTCTGATTTTGGAGTTTTTGTAGCTGTTTTGGAAACACTTTTTCGGGGATAGTGTTGAATTTATCCATGAACTCTTTTTTGCTGACTGGCAACCTCAGGTACAGCCTAGTCATGGTTCGCCGCATCATGTCTTCAGTTGTTGATTCGGAGAGTCTGCAGATGGGAAATTTTCCCGCTTTTACGGTTTCCATGTAGTCGTTTATGTTTTCCAAATTAGAATAAGAGAACTTTTGCAAATAACCCATAAAACATCCAGCGCCTGTGGTGAGAATGCCACCCCATGGCCAACCGTTTAAGCAATTTTCCCGCATGTGCCACTCAACTCGGCTGTAGCGGTCATGACCCACTGCTGTGTAACCTGCTTCGATGAGCATATTGTAGGCGGTTAGGTACATTTGTTTTTCATACTCTGCATCGCCCACTGGTGGAGAAATACCGTTTTTAATCATTTTTTCCAGCGGCGTTCCGGGGTCAACATGTAGCGAGTACGCATCAATTTCCGCGTCTAACTCAATGGCTTTTTTGAGGGTGCTAACCCAGCTTTCCATTGTTTGTCCAGGCAGGTTATACATAAGATCCACGCAGACCACTAACCCCAGTTTTCGGGCGTGTTTAATAGCTTTTTCAACATCAGCCGCACTATCTGGCAGGCACAGGTTTTTACGTAGTTTATCATCAAAGGTTTGGGCACCCATATCCATCTGGTAGACGCCGTACTCTGCCAGTTTGTCAATTTTGTTTAGCGCCAACGTCTTTGAAGAGCCTGTAACTTTGATGAAGTATTCTTTATTTGTGGTAAAGTTGGCTTTGCAGAAGTCAATTAAATCAATTATCTGCTCCGCGGATAAAACGCTGGGGGTCCCGCCGCCTAAAACGATTTCGTCAAACACGCTGGTTTTGACATATTTGGTTTTTGCATACATGGCGAGTTCTTTTTTGAGCAAATCCAGATAGGGTTCAAGTTGAACTTTGCTTGATGCAGTGGTTGGGAAGTAACAAAAGGCACATCGACTGTCACACACAGAAATCCATGGCTGCAACTCCATTAATCTGCCTGACGTGTTTTCTGTGTTCAGAAAATTCATGAATGCCTCATATGTTTCAGGCCTAATGCCTGGATAATCTCTGTAAGTGTATGGCGGCCAGTTTTCTCGGGACTCATAACCCTGCGTCTTTGAATCGGAGACTGTTGTCATTGATGTTTCCTCTTTGAGATGCTTTTAGAAACCGTCCGTTAGCATAATAAAGTTTCCGCAAAATTGTCTAAAAACGCAAAGCCCAAACCAAAACGCACTTTTGGCTAGGCGTATGTTTGGGCGAACTACTTTCAGTTTATTTCAGCTTTTTTCCATAGATCTTCAAAGTAGGCTTCAGCTAGTTTTGACACATTTCTGTTATTTGTCCAAAGGCTTGGAACTATAGTGTTAGCTATGCGGACATTAACTTCGCTGTTATCAAAAATAATCAACTCTACCGCTATATCTTCGGCTGTTCTAAGTTCAAAAGCAGGGTTTTTCTTTAGGACTTGGATATTTTTATCCAGCATGTTTCCTTCAATTTTACTGGTTAATGCCCGGACTTTTATTCCTCTTTTCATTGCTTTCTCTAGCTGTTCGGTAGCGTGAAACGTAATCAAACTCAGCCTTTCTTTTGCATAAACAATATCGATGCATGTTTCTGCTTTTTCAATATCTATTTTGACTTTTGTAAGAAAGAGCCCTCTTTCTGACGTTATTACGAACTCCGCCGAATCCTCATGTTTTTCGCTTTCATCTGGCGATGTCACTATTCTTTCAAAAGCCGCTTTCGCTTTCTTTTTAAGTTCGCCAAACTCGCTGGTCTTTCTGTTTAGCAGCATCGAAAATCCTTTTTCTAGCTGGATGCCACGGTAGATTGTTGGTTTTGCGATTATTTTTTCTGCTAACCCAATTTTTTGAAGCATCGGCATAACTCTATATATATCCTGCCTTACTATGCCTGATTCCCGGCAAATTTTCTTTACATCCCCCCCAGCGACTCCAAACTTTACAAGTGTTAAGTAAAGTTTTGCCTGCACATACGTTAATCCTAAATCTGTGAAAATTTGAATTGCATCTTCATTTTGTGCCATCCGATACCCCCTGTATTTTTGTTTTGTGAGTTTAAGAATTTTTCGTGAAAGGGTCAAGTTGTCTTCGGGGGCACTGATTGCATATTTTTTAAAACATACTTTGAGTATTTTTAGCGTGGTGAGATGTGGGCACGGCTGGAAAGATGCAGGAATTCATCTCTTTTTTAAAATAAAATTTATTTGCATTTTGTTTTTCTCCTAAACTCCATCATAGCAAACTGCCCTCCTACTTAAAAATATTGCAAATTAAACTTTTATGATCAATATTGTTATGACAAGTTGTCGTGAGAGCTACTTGTTACAACGCTTTTTAAGCAATTTTGATTCACTAATTAAACAAAAGAGCAAAAGGAGACTAAAAGGGCTCTGGAGATTCACGAAATAGCCATGTCGTGATGAAAAAAGAGTTTACATTCTCTTCTTCCTTAAATCCCACACCAGAGTCCCAGTAAACTCTCCTATGCTCAACTGGAAAAGGTGTTGGTACGCCAAAACATCTGCACTTTACGGGAGACCTGCAGTAGCGGTTGGCGAAGAAGCTGATGGCTCGGGACGCTGAAGTGTCTGAAAATGTTAGTTGTGCTGACATATTTTTATTTAAATTTGCATGTTATCAGCTATTTTGAGGAATTATTTTTGAAATATAGCTTTTGTTGTCTCTTTTATAGTTTTATTTTTAAGCGTTTAGCTAAAATTTTGATTTTAATAATTACCTTTTGTAAGAAGATGCACTCCTTACAACATTTTTTAAACAAACTAAAACAACATTGCAGGCACTAAAAAGAGGAGAAACGAAAATATATGTTAAACAATAAATTTTTAGCAGCTATTATGATTGCACTACTAGCAATTTCAGTTGCAACAACGCTAACCCTGCTACCAAGCGCCACTGCACACAACCCTGCATGGGATATTCCTACATATGCCTACATCATCGCAGCACCTAACCCCATCGGCGTAGGACAAACTGCACACGTTTACATGTGGCTAACCGCTGTTTACGGCGCAGCAGGTGGAAGAAACGCCATCGACCCAACCAACGGTTCTACATCCAGCGCAGCACTGCTTGCAAACAACTACCGCTTCCATAACTTCAACTTAACTATTACAGCGCCAGACGGAACATCTACAACGCAGATTTTTGCAGTAATACAAGACCCAACCTCATCACAATACACGCTTATCACACCTGACCAAGTCGGCACCTACACGTTAACCTTCAACTTCCCAGGACAAGTCTACGGCGAAAACGGCAACGGCTACGAAAACTCACCATTGATGGGTGACTCATACGCTCCAAGCGTCGCAACAACAACCTTAACTGTGCAGCAAGACCCAATCCCCTCAGCCACCACAAGCGGACCGCTTCCATCACAGTATTGGACGCGGCCCATTTATGGCGAAAACACTGACTGGTGGGCAATCTCATCCAACTGGCTTGGTGCCTCGCGCTCTGGCTCTCCTCCTGTGGGTGGCTGGAGTAGCGCTGGTGGATATGCAAATATGTATCATCAGGATGCTCAGGGACCTTTGACTTCACACATTATGTGGACTCGGCCTCTTCAGTTCGGTGGAGTTGTGGGTGGTAACCAGTTCCAAGCTGGTGGTTCTGACCCTAACTCTGATGCTTATGGAGTTGGCTACTTTGAAGGTTCATCGTATGCGCCGCGGTTCTATAATCCTATCATCATTCAAGGTGTTCTCTACTACACTGAGACCGCTTCTTTTACTGGTTCGCCGATTATGGGCGGTAGCTCAACAGGGCCAACTGTTGCTCTTGATCTGCGTACTGGTAAACAGCTTTGGAGCAATCCCAACATTCCAGTGCTATCGTTTGGATATCTCTACAACCTTTGGGACCCAGACCAACACGGAGTTTACCCAGCAATACTGGTCGCTACTGTCGGAAGCCAATGGAACCTATACGATGCAGCCACTGGCAACGCATTGTTCAACGTAACAAACATTCCTAGAGGCACAACAATTATGGGTCCAAGCGGCGAACAACTAACCATTGCTTTAACTAATACTGGTAATTCTGCTAATCCTGCTTGGTATCTTTCTGAATGGAACTCTTCTAAACTGTGGCTCTATGACATTAACCCGTATACTGGCGGTGGAAGCTTATCACCCTCAATCATCAACGGCAGCAACCTAGCACTCGTACAACAACTACCTATACCCATAACAGGTGTCACAGCTACTTTGCCAGGTGGTATTCCTCTGT
>JBJKPJ010000060.1:0-2691 GCA_046706605.1 Bathyarchaeia archaeon
GAAAAGAAATGTTTAGAGACCCACAAGAAATCCGTAAAAGACTATACGAGATAATAGAGAAATTCCGCCAAAAAGGCGCAACCAGCCCAGAAAAAGCCCTCAGCCCAGAAGAGTTAGAGTTGCCCCCGCGTTTTGAACAGGCCATGCACCGCAGACTCGGCCAAACAGGCATCTTTGTTGAAGTCAACGGCAAATACTACCTCAACGAGGAGAGACTAAAACAAATTCGACAAGAACACCTCGAAACAGGCAGCTCGGGAGGCGGCGGTTGGAACAAGGGACGCCAGTCAAGACGGCTGCGGCATGCAAGTATTTTACTTATGTTACCCATTGGTGCCATTGTTGCTGTTGTGCTTTTCTTTGCTTTAACCATGAGCGGCGCAACAACCTACTCAGGTGAATTCGCAATAATCTTTTTGGTTATCATGGTAGGTGTGTTTGCAGCCAGAATGCTGCTTTGGCGGTCACGAAAAAAGTATTGGCGCCAAAACTGGCAGACCGCAATGCCACCCTAAAAAAAGAACACAGTTCATTCTTTAAAAAAGTAAGCTACCTAACTATTTTTCTTTGGCCCTTTGAATTTAGCCCGTAGCAACCGCCTCTCCGTAAGTAAGCCAACCATGCTTTCTCCTTTAAGCACTACCAGTCGCCTCACATTGTTGTTTTGCATTATTTCCAGAGCTTTTTTGATGGTTCGGTCATGCGAAATTGTTATCAGTGGTGAAGTCATGATTTCTTGAGCAGCTATCTCGGCAGGGTTTTTCTTTTCATAAATTACTCGCTGAATAAGGTCTCGCTCAGTGATAATGCCTAACGGTTCAGCATTTCGAATGACAATCACGGCTCCAATGTTGTTTTCTACCATGAGTTTGGCGATTTCAGAAACAGGTGTGGAACAGTTAACAGTTGGAACAGGCATGCGGGATATCGAACCTACATCCACTGGTGTTTCGTTACTGTTTTGCATGGTTTAGCCCCAATATACTCTGAGTTGTTTAACTTAATTAACTTACCAAAAAGAAACCCAAGCAACTGCGGTTTAGGTTATTGGTCCAGTTGGATAGCGCCCCAATGCATCAAGGATCTCTTCAGTAGTGGTCTTTTTGCCTACATTACGCACAAAATCTGAGGCAACAACTATTCCAACCAGCTTTTTTTGATCCAAAATGGGTAGGCGACGTATTTTGTTGGTAGACATTACCCTTGCGGCTTGCCTAATTGAGGTGCCCACATCGACGGTTATGAGGGTTTTAGTCATAACCTCGGAAACTTTAAGGTTAAAGGAGGCGTTTTTGGCCACGATTCTTCTGACGATGTCGCGTTCAGTGATTATTCCAATAGGCAAAGATTGGTCAACAGCAATAAGGCAGCGTAAACCTTTACTGGACATGAGTTGAGCGGCTTCCAAAACCGTTTTGTCACCATCAATTGTGACCACTTCTGTTGTCATGATTTCCTTAACTGAAGGCATAACAATCAAATCTATAGAAGCGTGGGCGATTAAAAGGCTTATTATCATCAGAGTAAGCCTGATAGAAAAGGGTTTTTCGTCACTAACAGTGGCAAGTGGGCACTTTCCAACCCATCTTATAAAGCAAACCCACGGATAGTTAGGGGCGCGCACTTTTAGAAGTGCAAATTAAATAAGGTGAAAAAAGAAAAAATGCAATTTAATAGAGCTAAAACTATGGCAACTGTTATAGCTATAATTTTAATGGCATCTATAGCAATAACATTTGTCCCGCAAGCAAGTGTAACAGCAGAAGTCATAAACGGCGTGAACTATGATGCAGACACCGCCGCAGCAATCCACGCAGGCATGCACTGGGACCTTAATGCAAACGCCTCAGCCATAAGGTTGACACTTTGGAACCGATATCACGATTCAATCCCAACATGGGTGTTTAGTACAATTTCGCCAAACCCCGTAGGTATCGGCCAAGAATTCAGTATGGTAGTATTCAACCCACAGGTACCCTACCAAGCACAAGACACCAATGACATCCGATACAAATACCACGTAGTCATCACCAAACCAGACGGAACAACACAAACACTAGGACCCCTAACCTCCGACTCAACAGGCACAACCTACACAAAATACACACCCGACACAGTCGGCAACTACTCAGCAATGGTAGTATTTGAAGAACTCTACTGGCACTGGGACATTGCACCATCTCGTCCTGGCGCAGCATCTCCACAAGACTACTACGGCGTAACATTCCTATCCAGCAACCGAACCTACAATGTCCAAGTCCAACAAGACCCAGTAACCTCCACTGCAATAACCTACTATCCGCTTCCATCAGAATACTGGAGCAGACCCATCGAAGGACAAGACAACACCTGGGGCGCAGTCTCCTCAAACTGGCTCAACTGGGCAACAGATCGCGACTACGGCAGCCCCGACAACAGAGTCCAAACACAAGGAACAGCACCAAACAGCGGCCACATTCTATGGACCAAACCAACAGAAGACGGCGGCGTAGTCGGCGGAGACACCCTTGACCGAGAAGGACAAGTCTTCAACGCAGGACACCAATACCAAACTAGAATGCAAGACAAAACCATCATTATGTACGGCCGCATGTATTATCAAGAACCAATAACTTGGTCTGGTAGCGGTGGCGCATGGGTATGTGTTGACCTCAAAACAGGCGAGGAAATCTGGCGTAACCAAACCATGAG
>JBJKPJ010000061.1:0-6249 GCA_046706605.1 Bathyarchaeia archaeon
CCGAAATTTTGGCGGCTGAATAAACAAAATAAATCAGTATAGCAAGCAAAAGCACAGCAGAAACAACCCACAAAAGCCTCAGCAACGGAATTATCCCTAAAACAAATGACACCACAACCGCTAGCATAAGCACCGGCTGGACGTTCATCCCGACATCAGTGATTTCGTCGCCTCTGGCGAGACGTCCGTGTTTGAAGTAGAGTTTGAGGGTGTTTTTACCGTATTGCCGTTGTTGACGATAAAATGCCTTAAGAGTGGGACGGTTGTAGTGGTAGCATAAAGCGGTTGGTTCGTAGGCGATTTTCCAGCCCTTTGCGCTTATGCGGAAGCCAAGGTCGGTGTCGTATTGGCTGGGCAGCTTCTCATCCCATCCGCCTGCTTCTTCGATGATATGTTTTTTTAAGAGCAGATTCATGGTGGCGATGCGCCCCGTGTATTTGCCAATGCGTTGGTAGCGGGTTTTAAGCTCGTAGCCAATGCTTCTTGCCCATGGATTTTGGCTGTTCCATGTCTCTATGCTGCCACTCACACCCCCTACGTTGGGCTCGTCAAGGTGAGACACCAGTTTTTTGAGCCAATTCGCTTCGACTTTGGCGTCGGCATCCACAAACCCGAGCACAGGGGAGGAGGAGATTTTCATGGCATAGTTGTAGGCAGCTGGGCAATTTAGGCGAATCGAGTAAACTTTTATGGGAAATTGCTGGGCGATTTTTACGGTTTGATCACTGCTGCCACCGTCCATGACGATGACTTCAAAATCGGCTTTTGGATAGTTTTGTGCCATGAGGGATTGGAGGCATTCTTGGATGGTGTCTTGGCTGTTGAAGGCGGCTACGATTATTGAAATTTGAGGAGTTGAGTTTTCAGCCACGTTACTTACCCCTTCAAGTACGCCACAACAATAGACAGGATAATCTTAAAGCCATCAAACAGGGGGTCCACGCCTGACCTACCGTAAGTACGCTGCTCAAAACTAATCGGCACCTCGGTTACCCGAAAACCCTCTATGGCAGTTTTAACAAGCATCTCAGATTCTATTTCGTATCCACCAGACTTTAGCTTTTGCGCAAACAGCACTTCCCGCTTCATTGCGCGGTAGCCTGACTGGGAATCTGTGATAGCAACGCTTGTGAGAAGCTGTATGAGGTAATTGAAGATTTTGACGCCAAAAGCGTTAAGTTTTCTTGCCTCAACCCGTTTATGGTTCATGTAGCGGGAACCAATAACTAAATCAGCCTTGCCACCAACAACGGGCTCTAAAACTTCCGAAAGCTCCTCGGGGAGATGCGAGCCATCCGAGTCAATGGTGACTATTATGTCGCCTTTTGCTTTACCAAATCCTGCTCGAAGCGCGTATCCTTTGCCCATGTGCTGTCTTAACGAGAGAAGTCTTGTGCTGCGGCTTTTCGCTGCTTGGACAGATTTGTCATTGGAGTGGTCATCTACAACAATTATCTCGTAGGGATGCCCGATTTTGTGAAGGGCGGTTTGGGTGCGGTCGATGATGTTGCCTATGGTTAATTCCTCGTTGAATACGGGAATTACGACGGAAAGCAGCATTTCCTTGGGCGGCATTTTATTTAACAAGCCAATGGAAGAACTTATAAAGTTTGGCTACCCCAACCTACTCAACTAATTAAAGGGCAGTTTGACTTTCCATGCAAACCACAACCAACACAAAAGTCTATGTTGATCGTAAAGTGTGGTTTTCTATGTGGTTTCTGGGCGCAGTTGTTACGTTTGGTGTTGCGTTTTTCCCAATGTTTTATCGACTCGTTGATGGACGCAATGGACATTTTCAAAAAGAAGTAGATATGGAAGAGCAGTTCGCGGTATATCTGGATGGAAAAATCGAAAAAGTACCCGCGATGCGCAGACAGTTTAAGGCGATGAATGCTAAGGCGTGGGCTGCCAGCATAATCCTAATCGTGCCCATCTTTGTCCTCTTGTATTTGCTGTCAAGAGATTTGGCAGCGCACGAGCAGGAACAGGACGCTTTTTTGATGGCTGCACTTCCTGAGCGGATGTTTATGCCGCAGACGATACCGATAAAAACTTATGCTCTATTAACTGTAATTACCTTGGGCGTTGGGGCAGTATACTGGCTCTACAAGCTTGTTAACTTGTATAATGCTCACTATAAAGCCCATTTGTTGTTTGAAAAAGAGTTAGCAAAGTTGGTGGAGGAACAAAAATCTGTCAAGCACCTGTAAAAAACGCCGTTTCGTTAGCCACGGCGGAGACATCTGGGGATTTAGCCGAAAATACAACATCCCCCTAGAAGAGGTGCTTGAATTCAGTGGACCAATAAACTTTCTGGGACCACCCAAAAAAGCATTGGAAGCTGTTAAACAAAACACCCGCCTAATCCGCTTTTATCCTGACCCAAACCCAGTGGAGTTTAGGGAAGAAATTGCCAAGTACGTGGGTTGCGGCATCCAAGAAGAAAACCTGCTTTTGGGCAACGGCTCAATTGAACTCATCTACATGATTGCAGAGATTTTGCCTAAAGGGTTCAAGGCACTGATTCCGATTCCGTCGTTTTCGGAGTATGAGAAGGCAGCGTTGCGGGTAGGCGGCGAACCTGTCTTTGTCCAGTTGCCGAATAACTTTGCTATGAGTAACGAGAAAATCAAACAAGCTCTAACCGATGACACCAAAATCTTGTACATCTGCAACCCTCATAGCCCCTCAGGCAACCTCTACGGTAAAAAGCAGTTGTTGGAACTTGTAGAATTCTGCAATAAAAAAGATATCATCTTCAGCGTCGACGAAAACTACATTGAATTTGCCGACCAAAGCCTTAAAAACACCTTAGCAGGCTACGTAAAGGACTACGAGAACCTGTTTGTCATACGCTCAGTCACCAAATTCTATGGCATGGCAGGCTTACGTTTTGGCTACGCAGTTGCCGCAGAGAACCTAATTGATAAAATGCAAACAGTACGTCAGCCATGGAGTATCAACGGCTTAGCTGAAGCCGTTACCTTGGAAGCGCTTGGCGACATCGAATTCATAGAAAACACCAAAGCAACCATCGCTAAAAACCGCGCCGAACTCACCGAAGCGTTAGGTGAAATTGAAGGGTTGCATGTTTATCCGTCCGTGACGAATTTTTTGCTGGTGAAAATTCAGAACAAAAAAACCACCTCAACCATGCTCAAAGAACTTCTCGCAAAAGACCGCATCCTGATTCGAGACTGCTGCACGTTTATGGGCATGGATGACAGCTACTTCCGTGTGACCATCCGTTCAAGCAAAGACAATCAGCAACTTGTGGAAAAAATAAAGAATGTATTAAAGATGTAAATTGGATTCAGTTGGTTGGGAAACTGTTTTGGAGAAGAGAAGACTAGGAAGAACAAACCTGCAGGTTTCTATTGTGGGGTTTGGCGGCACATGGATAGCTGAACTTGAGACAAACCAAGCCGTGCAAGTGGTTCGACGAGCCTTTGAGTTGGGCATCAACTATTTTGACACTGCCAAGTTAGATGGGGACAGCGAGGAAAAAATTGGAGAAGCCCTCCACGACGTACGCAACCAATGTGTAATTGCCACCAAAACGGGTTCGCGGACCAAGAAAGAAGCCCTCCAGGACATCAAAGAGAGCTTAACCCGCCTTCAAACTAGCTGCATCGACATTATCCAGCTACATGGCATAGATGACGAGAAAACCCTTTCCAAAGCCATGAGCGAAGACGGCTCGCTTCAGACCTGCAAGATAGCTCGCCGCGAGGGGTTGGCGGATTTTGTGGGAATAACGGGGCACAAACCGCGGGTTTTAGCAAAGGCGGTTGCAACAGGTGAATTTGATACGGTTCTGGTTCCCTTGAACGTGGTTACACGCCAAGCATTGGAGGAGTTGCTGCCAGCCGCCAAAGCCCATGATGTCGGCGTGGTGGTGATGAAGCCGTTTTTTGCTAAAACCTCCACATTAATCACCTGCCTCTACGAGCCCTCACTTTCGCTGCTCTCGAATGAGCCTGAACTGTCAGGGTTGCTGGGCAAAACCAGCGATGCGAGAGCCAGCAGCGCGTTGCGGTTTGCATTGTCGCAAGATGTTGCCACGGTTATTGCAGGATTAAAATCTACTGCCCAAGTTGAAGTTACAGCCAGAACAGGAGAACGATTCAGCGGCTTGTCTCCAAAAGAGCAGGAACGCTTCCGTTTTGATTTCCAAACAGTGTACTGCCGTGACTGCGGCGAATGCCTACCTTGCCCTCAAGGTGTTAACATCGCAGCGGTTTTACGGTTTCTTATACTAAAAGAAGGCTATAGTTTGCCAGCGTGGGCAAAAAAACTCTACAGCGGACTGAAAAATCGCGCGGATAAATGCAACAGGTGTGGAAAATGCCAGCCAAATTGCCCCTACAACCTGCCCATAATTGAGATGCTACAAAGAGCACAAACAAGTTTTCAGTAATGGCTATTTTTTTGCTACCCAAAAACTCATTTCGGGACTGCACAAAAGCCTGTAGACTGGTGAGAGAGGGTTGGGGAGCCAACTGGCGGTCTGGTAGTAATCAGTGCGTTTAGAGTACACAAACCCCAATTCTTTGAAGACTGCGCCGACGACTTGGTGGTTTAGAGCATGTTCTTTTTTGTGCCAATAATCTGACAGTGTGTAATCGATGTTGGGAACTTTTAAGCCGATAAGTTGGAAGTAGATGCTGTTTAGGGTAGGGTTAGCGTGGAAATAGAGACCTTTGACAAGGTTTGCTATAAAGCTGGGTTCGTTTTTCCAGTAAAAAGGGGAGGCTTCGTGGTCAATGTATATTACGCCGCCCACTTTGAGGTATCTGGATAGGGTTTTTAGCGCCTCAACATAGTCGGGCAAGTGATGAAGCACCGAATAAGTAGCGATTAAATCAAATTCGCCTGCGCCAAAAGTTAACTCTTCGATGGGTGAGTTGACAACCAAGAGCTGGTTTGTGAGATATGTTTGGTATTTTTTCCGCAGTATGGCGCACATTTCGGAGGAAATGTCGGTTGCGGTGACTTTGTAGCCTAACTGCAATAGTTTTCCTGTTAGGTTGCCTGTGCCTGCGCCCACGTCAAGGGCAACGCGTTGGTTGCTTGTAATTTGCCCATCGATGGTTTTTAGTTGATTGGTTATGCGGGTTTGTTCACGTTTGCTGTAGACCTCAGGGTGAAGCTGTTCATAGTATTTGGCTTCGAAACGGTGGACTGTGATGTTGGCTTGGTGAATTTGGTCGGTGAGGATTGAGTTTTGCTGCAAGGGGTTGTTTTGCGCCTCGGCTGTTGGCTGTCACTAAGGTGGGTTTACAAATTAATATAGTTTGAAAAACAAGCTAAGAAATTTGACAAAAAATAGATGAAGTAGTCAGACATTGGAGAGCCAAGTTATGTCTACATTTTTGTGGCACTGCAGTACAGATTATTTTGTTGTTTGTAACGTTTTAGGCGAAATGTTTAAGCATCAAACAATTCTTTTTGAGAGAACAACCAGTGAATATTAGATGAAACCTCATGTAACCTTAGTTAACCCGGCTGCCCCAGTAGGTGCGGCTATGCACATGCCTTTTGCACTGCTAGGTTTAGGGTATCTGGCGGCGGTTTTGGAAAAAAACAATTTCCAAGTTGACGTCATCGACTGCCAAATTCTTAAGCTTTCACTTGAAGACTTTAAGGTTGAAATTGCAAAGCGCAACCCAAACATTGTTGGAGTAACTTCGTCTACGCTGACCTACAAAGCGGGGTTAAAACTGCTAAAAGCAACCAAAGAAGTTCTGCCTAACACAGTAACGATAGCCGGGGGTTCGCATGTTACTTTTTGGGATGACCACGCATTAGAGGAGTGCCCTGAACTTGACATCGTGGTTAGGCGGGAAGGCGAAAACACGATACTGGAGTTGACGCAACGTATCGAGGCAGGCAAAAGCTACAAAGATGTTTTGGGTACCACTGTTCGCGTTGACGGCAAAATTGTACGCAACCCAGACCGGCCCTACATCGAAGACTTAGACAGCCTACCTTTTCCAGCGCGGCATCTTTGGCCGATGGAAAAGTTCCGTGAGTTAGAAGACATTCTTTATTTGGCAACCAGCCGAGGGTGCGTGTACTGGTGTGAATTCTGCACAACTGTGCGGATGCATGGCAGAAAGTACCGTATGAGAAGCCCAAAAAACGTGGTCGACGAACTGGAACTTTTGAATAAGACTTATGGAATTTCCAAGTTTACTTTCTGCGACGATGCCTTCACTGTTGACCAGCCACGGACTGAAGAGC
>JBJKPJ010000062.1:0-1628 GCA_046706605.1 Bathyarchaeia archaeon
CGGTTTTGGATGCTGCTAAACTTGGCTTTGAAACGGTGGTTCTTATGGATGCAACTTTAGGCATAGACATAACTCCAGGCGATGTGGACCGTGCTGTTGAAACAATGGTTAAAGACGGTGCGGAGCAGGCGACAGCAGAGGATTTTCCTGATTCAGTAGATGGGCTATCTTTGGAAGTTGACCATCCAGACATGCTAGAAGAAAAGCCGTCTCAACGCGCTGAAGTAAAGAAAAAAGCTCGCATGCGCCCCAAAGGGTCAGCAAAAAGACTAAAAACAGAACGATAAACCAAAAAACCTCGAAATCCAACGAACCTTATATACTCATAAAATCCTGCAAAATTTTTGGCAGGGCACTTCTCTTTTTTATACATGACCCAAATTCACAGGGAATTTCAATACATCAAAGCGTGAGTTGCACCGTTATTGGCTCTTACAAGAGGCTTTCATGGTTCTCAATTTGGATTTTGTTGATGTTGAACAGCTTTTTGTTAGGGTAGCTACAACGCTATGCAGGCTAGCGGTTTGTCATTTTCTGTTTACTTAAAAAAAGCCTGTTTTGGGGCAGCACGAATTTTTACGAATGATAATTTTTGACAATAAACAGTTAAAAAAACATAGTGTTGCTTGCAAGATTTATATTCAATTTATTAAAAAACCATGTTCTCCAACCACTTTTGGCAGAAAAAAGCGAAATAGCGCCTAATTATTGTTCACCTAAAACTTGGACGATGATTGTTCTCTCCCGCGGGTAAACGTCGGTTTCCACAAAAAGCAGCGACTGCCAGGTCCCAAACATAACTTGGCCATCAACCACGGGCAAAGTTCTGTCAGGCGCAAAAAGCATTGACCGCAAATGGGCGTGAGCGTTGGATGGATGTTGGTAGTTTTCGCCTTTTGGGACTAGCTGTTCTAAGAAATCTTTGATGTCGTCGAGCAGGGCGGGGTCGTTTTCGGTGAGAATCAATATACCTGTCGCGTGCGGAGCAAACACGTGGACTACGCCGTTTTTGATTTTTGAGTTTGTAACTTCCTCTTGGATTTTATCAGATAAGTCTATGAAGTCAATTTCGCCTCTGGTTTTGAATTTGAGGGTTTTGGTAGTAACTTTAACGGCTGACATAGGGTTCCTCAAAGATGTATCAGTGCGCTTTGCTGAAAAATGTTTCTGGAAACTGTGTTTTGTTGATGCTTTCGTATACCAAAAGTGCAAACCTTATAGCTGACCATGCAAAACTGAATAAAACAGACGGTAAAGGGGACAAATGATTGGAGTTAATTACGGATTTTTACTTGTTTTTAGCTTCAGTTATGCTGATTTCCCTCTCCGGAGTCCTGATGCCTGGACCACTATTTGCGGTAACATTGAAAAAAGCTGCCCAAAGCAAAACTGCGGGAATCCTCATTTCTTTGGGACATGGAATCGTAGAGTTTCCGCTGATGTTTCTGATATTTTTCTTGCTTAGTCAATTCGCCATCCCAAACCCTGTTTTGATTGTTGTGGGCTTGATTGGCGGGGCTTTAATGATTTTTATGGGCGTAGAGGCGTTCAGAAACAGACACAAGCCCGATGAGGCAACGGTTGGGGTAAAGAAAGACACGGTTTTGGCTGGTGTTTGGACCACAGCG
>JBJKPJ010000063.1:0-1144 GCA_046706605.1 Bathyarchaeia archaeon
GCTTAAAAACTGTCAACAACCCCGTTGACATCGGTGTCCGTGTGGAGCTTTTGGCTTCTATCATGGAACCGCTAACTAAAGCGCTCTATGAGCCAAAGCTGTTTTTCTTTTCACGCTCCTTTGACGACCAAGTTCGCACCTTCTGTGTCTCCCCCTACGGAGAAGTCACAACAGAATCCTATGATGGCGTTTTAACTGTTAACGGCGGCAGCCACGCAGAAACAAGAACCGCTAACACGAACTTTGCCATCCTCGTGAGCACCAGCTTTACGGAGCCCTTCAAAGAACCCATCGCGTATGGCAAATACATCGCGCGGCTATCCAACCTCCTCAGCGGCGGCGTCATGGTCCAACGGCTAGGCGACCTTGACCACGGTAGACGCAGTACACCTGAACGTCTTGCTCACAGCGTCCTTACGCCCACCCTCAAAAATGCCACACCAGGCGACTTGAGCTTTGTTTTACCTTACCGTTACTTAACTGACATCCGAGAAATGCTGCAAGCTCTCGACAAAATAGCGCCAGGCGTTGCTTCGCCTGAAACGTTGCTGTATGGGGTGGAAGTTAAATTCTATAGCAGTCACCTCCAACTGAGTAATTCCTTGGAGACCAAAATCCAAAACATGTTCACTATCGGAGATGGCGCAGGCGTCACCCGAGGGCTGATTCAAGCCTCAGCTTCAGGTGTCATTGTTGCTCGCGAAATTCTTAAACGTGAAAAAATAAAGGACTAACCGCCATGGCAATTGCCCAAAACATTAAGTGTTCGCATTGCGGCGCCCCAGTTGAGTTTAAACCAGGCGAACTGGTTGCGACCTGCAAGTACTGTGGGTTTACCACTGTAATTGAGACTGGGCAAGCCTTCAATTTTGAGCACTCCTTGCTATTGAATAGCTACTCTGAGGAGCAAATTGAGGATTTGGTGCGGGACTGGATGCGGTCGGGTTTTATGAAGCCAGGCGATTTAGCAAAAAAATCCAAGATAAACGAGAAAGACTTAGTTTACTTGCCTTTCTGGGTGGTTTCCGCCGAAGCAACAACCAAATACAAGGGAATTTTTGAACGTATAGCTCCTCCCATAGTTAAGGAAGGGCAGATTCAAAAGGAATACAACTGGCTGGTTCTGGCTCGGGAAGCCTCTGAT
>JBJKPJ010000064.1:0-3847 GCA_046706605.1 Bathyarchaeia archaeon
TTGGATTTTCTTTCTAGAGCAAGTTTTCGGTGACTCTGTTTTTACAGGCGGTTTTGTTTGGCTTTTTTTGGTTTGAAGCTGGACTTGTACTTAATGACATTGTGGATGCAGACATCGACAAAAAAGACTTGCCCTCTGATAATAAGCTAACTAAGTATTGGCGACCATTCGGTGAGCGCCCTATTTCCCAAGCGTTAATATCACTACGTCAAGCCATCGTTGTTTTTGCTGTTCTTGTCGCGTTGACAGTTGCAGTTACTTTTATGCTTCCTTACCCTAATTCTCTATACATCTTTGCTATTATGGTGATATGTTACTGCTTGGAGGTTTTCTACCAACTCAAAAAGCGAAAGGAAAGCTTCCCGTTTGCACAGGTATTGGGACGTGTAGATTTTGCGCTGTTTTTGGTTGCAGGATACCTTTGTGTTGGCAGACCTGATTGGAATGCGCTTTTGCTCTTCCTCTTCTTTTATCCTCTTGCACTGGCACATTTAGGCGTAAACGACCTAATCGACGTATCCAACGACCAAGCAAGGGGACTGAAAACGATTCCGACACTATACAGTATCAACTCAACTGCTTTGTGGATACTTTCGTTCAGTGTTTGGCATGCTGCGATGGCTATTATATTTCTGGTTAGGCTTGGGACATTTTTGCCGATTATAGGGTTTGCAGTTAGTTTGGCGCTGATATCTGTCGGTAACATCAAGATAATGAAAGAAAAAACCCCTCAAGCCACCCTTAAGGTGTTGCCGCTTTTCCATGTTGCCATGTTAATATATGCAATAACGATAATTGTGAACTATGTAGTTGCCTTCTACTTGTAGGTTAAGTCCGCCGTTTCTAAGATCTTATTCTATCTGCCGAACCTTACGTTTCGCAAGTGCCGAGAAGCCCTTGTAGAATTCCTTTAGCATAGGCGAGTACCATTTACCTGAAAAAGACAAATCAAGCAAGTTATCCACCCAGTAAAAATCATGTTCAGCACATGCAATCAACAGCGATTTGTGCAGTTCATGCAATTGAGCCTTCGTAAACCAATCTTTGCTTCTAAGCTTGCCTAATGGGACAAAAAACAGCGGTACAATCAAGCTACGCATACCTTTTAGGTCATCAACCAAATCCATCGTTTTAAGTATATCGTCTTCTTTTTCGTCTGGCAACCCCAAAATCAACGTGCATGCAGGAACCAGTTTGTTATCATGCATCAAACCCATCCCATCAACTACAACGTCATGCCAGTTTTCAGCTTTAAACGGATGGGCTTTGGCGGGCATAATTTTTTTAGCAACTTCAGGTGAGCCAGTTTCTATACCTATTTCTGCACCCCACCAAGTTTGGTTTTCCAAAATGATCTCGGAAATTTTTGAAAACAGCTTCGGAGAAGACGCGACTGCTGCCAGTGAACAGTGGCTCCAGCTTACGCCGTCGACTTTTTTTGTAACTAATTCATGTAGGGCTAAAAGTTTCTCTCCGTTTGGCATTGTGTCCTTTGAACCATATAGCATTACATCTTCGGAGTGAAGACAAGCACCAGTGACCTTGCCTGAAGAAAGGTTAACGTGCAGTTCTCGGTCAATTTTTTCCAGCGGATACCACCGTAGGGGTCGCTGGGTGACGTTGCAGAATTGGCAGCCTCGGCAACATCCACGTCCAATTTCAAGCAGCCCATTAATTGAGGGGGAAACAATATCGGGAATTTCATCTAAACTGGGCACTTCGCCCAAACCGACTTCGTAGTGGCTAGGAATGTTTTGTCCTTCGATGGCTGCTCTAAAGAGTTTGCCGATCACGTTTTCTGCTTCACCTTCAAAAACGCAGTCTATCTCTAAGTCTTTAACTGATTTTTCTCGGTAATGGAATTGCCAAGCGCCAGGTCCGCCGACAATAATTTTTAGCCCGTTTTGTTTGGCTTTTTTGATTTCTGGGCTTTGAAGGAGAGCTTGGAAATATTTGGCAAGGTAGGGTTCTTTTTTGAAGATACATGCCAGAGTGGTTGAGGCGGGACCCAGCCCGAAGGGGTCCATAGCGTGTATACCGAGGACTTTTGTATTATCAAGGTGTTTTCTTGCATAGTCTGGACTGACAGTTTCAACGTTGAAGCCTTCTTTGAGCAGTTGGGCTTCGGTTTTTCTTAATCCGTAAGGTGCTGTCCAGGGGTGACCGTTGTAGGTTTTTAGCGGCGGGAAAAAAAGGAAGCTAAAGAGCCATTCAGGGATAAAGTTTGGGGGGGCACATGTTCCAAACCCTAAGAACTCGTTATGATGGTAGTCACTCATTAAGGTTCGATCAGCGGTTAAAAGTACATCTGTCATTGGTGGGTGCCTCCTTAAACCATCCTTAAAATTAACTTTGGACAAAAATTTATTCAATAAAACGGTAAATATAACTTTTTCTTGTGCGGTTATTGGGGCATCATCTTTTAAATGTAGTGGTGATGTTTAACGTCTGTAAATGGAAAGCGACCAAACTGTTGCTTTATGCAGTAGACGACACCACACAACGTTGACAATCATCGCATTTTTAGAATTGCATGTAAAATAATGCAGTAGTTACGTCAAATAATCTGATTTATAGAAAAATGTATATCAAGGATGTTGACAATTTATTTTAAAAAAGACTTTGTGAGGGGAGAATGGCATGAAAAGTATGGTAGAGTTTAGATGGCATGGCAGAGGCGGACAAGGCGCTTGGACAGCCAGCGAACTTTTGGCTAGAACTGCCCTTGACGAGGGCAAATACATTCAATCGTTCCCAGAGTTTGGACCAGAAAGAATGGGCGCCCCAGTAACTGCCTTTACTAGAATCAGCACACAACCTATAAGGTTGCACTGCGCAGTCTACGACCCAGACGTAGTAGTTGTTTTGGATAATACACTGTTAAAGTCTGTACCTGTTACCGCTGGATTAAACCGTGATGAAGACTGCTTAATCATAAACTCCAACGAGGAACCAGCAGTATTAAAAGAGAATCTGCGGGTCACTAAAGGCAAAGTTTGGACGGTTCCAGCTACCGATATTGCCATAAGAATTTTGGGAGCCCCAATCACTAATACTGCTTTGCTTGGCGTTGTCGCTAAAGCAACAAAGATTGTTTCTCTAGAAGGCATACATAAAACTTTGAAGGGACGGTTCCGTTTAGATTTAGCTGAGAAAAACTTTGCAGTTATCCAAGAAGCATTCAAGGAGGCAAAAGTGGAGTGAGCCGCAAAGACAAAACCTGGAAAGAAATCTCTATTGGCGGCGTAACCCCGAAATCCAGCATCGGCTTTATGACCGGCGACTGGAAAACTTTCATGCCTATTAGGGACCTAGAGAAATGCACCACTTGCTTAACTTGCGTTATGATGTGCCCTGAAGGCGCAATTAAGTGGCGTCCAGAAATGGGCAAAATCGAGTTTGACATGAGCTTCTGCAAGGGCTGCGGAATCTGCGCCAACGAATGCCCAACTAAAGCAATAACTATGAAAATGGAGCAGGAGTAAAACAAAATGCAGAAAATAGTTAAACAGCAAATTTTGGGTTTAAACGGCGACGAAGCAGTTGCATTAGCAGCAAAACAATGTGACGTTGACGTAGTTGCCGCCTACCCAATTACCCCGCAAACAATCATAGTAGAAAAATTCAGCGAATACGTTGCAAACGGCCAAGTAAACACTGAGTTCGTCTGCACCGAATCAGAACACAGCACCCTAGCCGCCTGCATTGCCGCGTCAGCAACAGGTGCACGAACTTTCACCGCAAGCGCATCAGCGGGCTTAGCGTTGATGCATGAAATGCTGTTTGTTGCGTCAGGTACACGGGTACCAATTGTGATGGCTATCGCTAACCGGGCACTGTCTTCGCC
>JBJKPJ010000065.1:0-6223 GCA_046706605.1 Bathyarchaeia archaeon
CGTTTCCTGTCCAACTCCGATAGGGTTGGGGATAGCGTCAATAATAGGAAAAGTTTTGAGCTGTGGTGGTGTTGTTTGTGCGCCAACGTGCATTATTGGTATTGATGTTATTACTGTTGCAATGAACGCGGCTAATATCAAAATTCCTAATAGCTTTTTGGTTTTCATTTTTCTCCTCTTTTTGTTTTCTTATTTTTGTAGGCAAACTGCGTTTTTGTAAAAAAATTGTTTGCCCGTTACCCTTTTCAGCTTTTTTTATTTATAAATTTTTTCAAATATTGTGATTTTGTTCGATAATATTGCCTTTTTTATATTAAAAAGGCAACAATTTTAAATTATGCTGACCGATTTTGCTCTTCTTAACTTTTTAGAAAGGACGCTTAAAACACGATTGATTTAAATACCTATCTACGTATCAAGAATTCTAAAAAAGGTGGCAGTCGTAGTCGAGCAGATCACAGAAGTCCGAGCAAAAATCCTAAAAGAATTATTGACGGATGGTCGCGAAACTAAAACTGAACTTGCCAAAAAACTATGCTTACCTAAAGAAGTTATTACCAAAAACTATCTCCAACTAGAAAAAGACGGCATCATAACAGGCGCCACCATACATATCAACTACAAAAGTTTCGGTTACAGTGCAGTTGCGCATATACTAATCAGTATAGATCACCAACAAGAAGAACAGCTTTTTGAGTTTTTACAAAAAATGCCTGAGGTCTATTCATTCTATAATAGAGGCGTTAAGGGAAATGTCGGAGTTATTGTAGCACTCAAAACGCTTGAGCAATTAAACGATATCACTGACAAAATCAAGAGGTGCTTTTCAGTTTTAGATATTAAAGCTTCAATCTGGCTAGACGTAAAAGAAATGAATGAAAACTTGGCGATAATCCATTCTGACTTAAAAAACATAAAAGAAACTCCTGAAGTCAAGAAACAGGAAAAACCTTCCAAACCTGTAGTTATTGATGAAATAGACCAAAAAATAGCTGAAAAACTAGCAGAAAATGGCAGAATCTCAATGGAGATGCTTGGAAAAAAAGTTGGGGTATCAACGGACACTGCAAAAAGAAGGTACGAAAAACTAAAGAAAAACGGCGTTCTAAAAGTTACAATTCAAATAAATCCCTTAAAGCTCGGGTACCAAGCGTTGTGTGTTTTTTTTGCTTCTACTTCAAAAGAGCAGTCAGAGTGCATAGTTGATAAATTGTGCAAAATTCCCAACGTTATAAGTGTAATGGAAACGTCTGGTGATTATGACCTACAAATCTACTCGATGGTGCAGGATATTGGTCAACTACTGTATATTCAAGAACAGATAGGAAATATATCTGGCATTACCAAAATTGAGTTAGAAGTCTTAAAGTTCGGCAAAGAATTGACAAGGTGGCCCAGCCCACGCCAGTATATATCAACTTTTTAAGCTAACCGATTTAATTAAGTTGAAAAGATGAGAAATTTTAAATTTTCTAACAAGAAAAAGGATACCGAAGAGAGAAACAGCCTTGCAAAAATTAAGTGAGCTCGACTCCAAAATCCTTAGGATTTTGTTAGAGGACGGACGGACAGGTTATGAGACAATAGCCGAATTATGTGATGAACCAAAAAATAAAGTGTGGAAACGATGCAGGGCCATGGAGAGGAAAGGTATCATTAAAGGTGCCACGACACAGGTAAATTTTGAGCAGCTTGGTTATGCAGCATTTGCAACTTTACTTATTACGATTAATGCGCAGCATTTGGAGCAGCTAAAGGAATTTACTGATAGATTAAGTGAAGTTCTGGTTTTCCGGCAATACAACAGTGTCTACAACGTGCGAACATTTGCCATTCTCAAAGACCTAAACCAGTTAGACCGTGTAAAACAGATGATTAAACAAAAATTGCCCACCATGAACTTAAAAACCTACATCTGGGCAGGAGTCAGGAACATGCCTGAAAACTTGAGCTTAAACTTCAGAAACTGCCGAAATATGTGGCTGAAAAATTTTAAACTGCCAACAGAGAACACTGGTGGCGTCAAAATTGATGATTTTGACCGGCAAATTATCAAAAAATTAACCTTGAATGGTCGTGTGCCGTTTACAAATCTCGCTGATGAGATCGGTCTTTCAACCAGTACCGTTATAAAAAAGTACAACAGGCTACGAGGAAGCAATACAGTAAAAGTCACAATAACAGTTAACCCCAAAACTATTGGTTACCGCTCGATTTTAGATTGTAATATCTCTTTTACCACGCCAGAGGGGTTAAATCAAACTGTAATTGAGTCACTATCAAAAATCCCAGATGTGGTAAACATCATAAAAATTAGCGGCGACTATGACATTCATTTAACCGCACTGGTAAGAGACCTAGAGCAGTCGTTTGAAATACAAGACCAAATTTCCAATGTTTGCGGCATCACAAAGATGGAAGTTAGCGCAAGAAAAATAATAGAAGATTGGCCAACCCCCCAACAGCACATAACCACCTTCTAGCCGCTGTGACACCGACTCCACGCAAAAAATAGAGGTAGCTTTTGCGAGCCGTCAGGTTTTCCAATGCTCCAGAGCAGAGGCAAGTTCTCTGTGGCTTTGTGCGTATTCTTCAAGGGTTTGACCTTGCAAGGTGGCGTCAACTGCTTGCCGCATGGCTTTGGCGCCGCAGACTGTGCCTTCAGGGTGACCGTGGATGCCGCCGCCTGCTTGAAGCACAACGTCATTGCCGAAGATTTCTAGTAGCGCAGGGACAAGCCGAGGATAAAGACCGCCTGATGCAACGGGTAGAATAGGCTTGACGCTGCCCAGTTTAGATTTGCATGCAGCAATGTTGTCTTTGACTTCGTTTTTGGTTTCACTCATTTTGCCCACGACAGTACCGACGTGAAGTTGGTCAACCCCAATGATTCGCGCTACAGAAGCGATGGGTTTCATGGCGATGCCGTGCACTTGGCTCTTGGTGAAAGACGCATGCCCCGCACGGTGAGCGTGGATGACAAGTTTTAAGTTTTGGTTGCGTAGGGTTTGCAACGCGGACCAGCCGCAGGTGAGAATATCCACCATAACGTATTCGCCACCTGCTGCCACCACCTCTTCTGCCCGCTTAAGCATGAGTTTGGTTTCAGCGGTAATGTTTACCATGTAGACTTTGCGTTCCCCCGTTTCCGACTGCGCCCTATCCCGCGCTTCTAGCGTCTGGGTTAACCGGTCCTCAAACGGGTTGAATTTTTGGCTGCTTAGGTTCTCGTCGTCTTTGACTACGTCGCAGCCGCCAAGCCACGCTTCGTAGGCGACTTTTGCGTGATCAGGGGTTTTTAAGCCTAGTTTAGGCTTAATTATAGTGCCGACCAGTGGGCGTTTTGGAACTTTGAGAAGTTTGCGGACGCCCTCAATGCCGAATGCTGGTCCATGGAAGCTTGAAAGGAGCTTTCCGGGAAATTCGATATCGAGTAGCCGCAGGTTTTTTAATGCTTTTAGCCCAAACACGTTTCCCGCTACGCTACTTAGGATGTTTGGCATGTTGCCATCCTCAAATAGTTCAATTGGGTAAGCAATTTTGATTATGCTACCCTCCATGCTGTAGACATGAGCTGCCAGCTGCTTAACGTAGGGTTTCTCGGTGGTAAGTTCCGTCCATGTGCCAACCGAGCTTTCTGCTGCTACGCCGCCAGCGGCTTCTTTTAGGCTGATGTCTTCTGGTTCAACTTTAAATGTGCACACTAAATCGGTTTCTTTGGGTTTGTAGGTTAAATCCACAAAGTCAAGGTACTTCAAAGAGTATCTCCGTTGCTATTGTGATTGGCTTTAGCTTAAAATCTTTAACTATTGCTCACGCGTAAATGCTTATGAAGTGCCTATAATGGAACTTACCGTTGAAACCTTAATGATAACAACAGGCGGAATTAGAATTGCACTACTAAGTGAAAAAACTGCCAACTTGCTTGGTGTGCATAGTTCAGACAGGATTAAAATTACCAGCAAAAATGAGGAAATGATAGCCATCGCCAACATTGCAGACTATTTTCCCCACAACCGCATCGGGCTCTACCGTGAAACTGCAGCGGCGCTTGGCGTAAAAGAAGCAACAGTTGTTAACGTAGAGTTGGCTTCGCTCCCTGAATCCCTTTTTAGCATCCGCGCCAAACTGCATGGCGAACGCCTTCGTGAACAGGAGCTTTCGGCTATCGTGCAGGATGTGGTGGAACGTCACTTAAGTGTGGTGGAAATCGCTGCGTTCCTGACAGCGCTTAGCATTCATGGACTTAGCACAAGCGAAACTGAAGCTTTGTCACGTGCTATGATTTCAACGGGCAAAACCCTGGATTTTGGCAAAGGACCAATACTTGACAAGCACAGCGTGGGCGGTATCCCAGGCGACAAAACCAGCATGCTTGTGGTACCCATTGTGGCGGCAGCTGGATTTACTATCCCCAAAACCTCCTCGCGGGCTATTACTTCGCCTGCAGGGACAGCCGACCGTGTTGAAACCCTCTGCCCAGTCAACTTGTCCATCGACGAAATACGCGAAGTGGTAAGCAAAACCAACGCGTGCCTTGTTTGGGGTGGGTCACTGGAACTGGCGCCAGCAGACGACCTTTTCATCCAAGTCGAGTACCCGTTGGGCATTGACCCGATGCTGTTACCCTCTATTTTAAGCAAGAAAAAAGCCGTCGGCGCCACTCACGTCGTAATTGACATACCCACAGGCATGGGAGCAAAAATCAAGACCCGAACCGAAGCCTACACGTTAGCGTCGGATTTTGTGGACTTAGGCAAACGGCTGAGCTTAAACATCCAGTGCGCCTTAACTTTTGGGGAACAGCCATTGGGTTGCGGAATTGGTCCCGCATTGGAAGCCAGAGAAGCCCTAACCACACTCATGGGTAGTGGTCCACCTGACCTGAGGGAAAAAGCCGTCAGCCTCGCAAGCATGCTTTTTGAAATGGTCGGCAACGAAAACCCTCGACAAACCGCCGAGGACATGATTAATTCAGGAAAGGCGATGAGTAAGATGCGGGAAATCATCGCTGCTCAGGGCGGAAACGCAGCCGTCAAGCCCGACGACATCGTTGTGGGTCCCGAAGTGGTAGATGTTCGGTCAGAACACTCCGGCAAAGTTCTTTGGTTAAGCACAGATGACATTGTACGTATAGCCCGAGAAGCGGGCGCGCCTAAAGAGAAAGGTGCCGGCGTCTATCTGCATGCAAAACTCGGCGACACCGTCCACAAAGACGACGTGCTGTTTGAGATTTATGCAGAAAGAGGCAGCAAGCTATCTTCAGCACTGGAGCTTGCTGGCAGGTTGTTGCCGATTGTGCTTAGTAAAAAACCTGAGGAAAAAATGGTTTTAGACCAAATTCCCGAAAAAGTCATGCGGCAAAAGAAGCCATTTATGCTAGATAGGTAAGCGGCTATCTTGTTATGGCACCGCCTATCAAGCCGGCGGAGGCTGAAATCAACGAAACCAAAATACCTACTACCAAAACGATTATACCAAGCCCTAAACCCGCCAAACCGCCAAACACAAAGCCTAATGCTCCATTGGTGATGGCACCTTCCACCATAAATTTAAGAAACGTCAGGATTGCTACTGCGATGGAGCTAAAGATCCCTGACAGTAAACCCGCCATTGTGCCGCCTAATGCACCTTTTGCTACTAGCCCCGCGATTATGCCGCCGACGAAACCGCCGAAGAGGAATCCAACACCAGGATACATGATGCTTAGACTAACAGTTACTAAAAACCCCACTAAAACCCCTAAACCCACATTGCTCACGCTAATACCTGCTTACTTGGTTGCTAAACAAAAAGGAGAAAAAAGGAAAAAATAAAGGTTGTTCTAGCGTGCAGCTGAACGAACTCTGGGTTCAAGCAGCGTCCAAAGCCAGTTGGTGAATTCCCGCACGTTCTTGGTTTGAATATGCACGTCGCCTGGACCAGTGATTTGAGTGACTAAACCTTCACCGCTCAGCAGAGTTTCTTTTAACCCGCCAAATCTGGTGACTTTGTAGCTGCAGGATTCGCTGAAACCTACCAAATGGAAGTTGTCAACGATAAGCGTTTGCCCCGCTTCCAAGGTGTGAGTGTCGATGGCTCCAAACGTGTTAATGAACATTTGTCCGCTACCTGTGGCTTTAAGCATAAACAGTCCTTGCCCAAACAGCCCTTTTGAGAATCCTTCCCATTTAACGTCTAAATCTATGCCCTCAGTGGAGGCGATGTAAGCTGACTTTTGGAT
>JBJKPJ010000066.1:0-7266 GCA_046706605.1 Bathyarchaeia archaeon
ATATTGGTTCCGACAATGGGTAATTTTGTATGTTGAGCAATGCCTCTTAATCCTAAAATAAAATCATTGACTTCTTCGGAGAGAAACAATTTTTTTCTTTCATTGTAATCGTCTTTCAGTTTCAGATTACTTAATTTGTTAATAGTGGCTTCAATATGCTTGAAAAGAGTATAATAAGAAGATAGATAATCGTGAAATCTGCCTGAAAAATTGTTAAAAAAAGAAGACAGATTTTTTTTCACATTGCTGTCTTTTATATCAAAATCCCACTGTTTCATGTAATTATCTTGCAAAGTAAAAAGTAGGTTAAAATGGTGCTCGTATTTGCAAAATGAATCGGCTATGTTAATTAATGCTTGTTCTTTTGTTAACAGAGGTTTGAGAGTATTGTATTTGGTCATTTTAAAACCTTTTAGGTATATCACTACGCCGTTTTCGCTTAGAATCGACTGAATTAACCTCAATATTTTCGCTATTTCTAATGATAAGCGGATATTGAGCATCCGAACGAAGATTATTCATGTTGAAATTTGAACAGTTTTGAAAAGATACTCCGACTCTTCTTCCACTTGTGTGAATTGTTCCAAAATGGCAAAAATGTCCACCGACAATTTTGATAGCCGCGTTATTGTCTGAAATCTCTTTGTTTAAATTTCTAACTTTTAGCGGCATTTTTTTCAATTAATTATCATCTCTCACAACTACCCTATTTTGTTTAGAATATTGTAAACGAGATTTGCCCAACCAGCTAAAGGTGCTAACTTTTGCCATATTTCACTTAGTCGGCTCTTAGGCTTCATGGTTTTAATAGCAAGGATTAAGTCCTGAATAATCTCCTCAATAATTCGCAAATCTTTAGGTGCTGTTGCATTAATTATTCCGATGGTAACTTCCTGAGAGTTAGTTATGCGTGCTCCTACCATATATTCATCCAAATTCATTTTTCCGATGCTAATTGCTTTGCTGGAATCTATAATAACGCCTACACTTTCTTCTGTCAGTCTTTGGCGTATAGCGTCTAAAATAACAGTTAGTTGTAGAAGCGCCTCCTCTCTATCTTTATCCATGCAGTAAATATTCACCTATTTTTTATTGGCTTAATACTTATTGCTAACTCGCCGTTTTCTACTTTTAGAATCCAGTCGAGTTTATCATCTTCGGTTAAGTTAAACTGTTTGACTATGCTCATTGGCACGGTTGTTCTGAGGGATTGGCTTTTTGATGCGGCTTTAGTTAGATAGGTAATTTCACCCATTTATTTTACCTCTTTATAGGTGTACTATGGCACATAGGGCTATATTAGTTTTGCCTAACTATTTACCTATATGTTTATAAGTTAGGTAGTGGTATAGGTAAAATAGGTAAAGTGGTGAGATAAATGACAGCACAACTAACAACAACCCGACAAGAAAGAGGACAAACAATAGCCCAACACACAGGACAAGTACACCAAATAGACGACCTACTGTACACAGTAAAATCCCAAAGCGGAAACGGCGAATACACAATAAACAGAATTAACGGAAAATGGTCATGCACCTGCCCAGACAACACCTTTCGCCATATACCCTGCAAACACATTTATGCAGTAGATTTCTCCACCAACTAAAACAAAAAGTAGCAAAAGCAACAAACCAAACAACCCGAGTAATCCAAGAACTCACCACAACCTCAGACTGCCAATACTGCGGTTCAAAACACATGAAAAAAATGGGCATGCGCCACAATAAATCAGGCAACATACAAAGATACCTCTGCTTAGACTGTGGAAAAAGCTACAGCATAAACATCGGATTCGAACGCATGAAACACAACCCCACAGCAATCACAACCGCACTACAACTCTACTTCAGTGGCGAATCACTAAGAAACACCCAAGAATCCCTACAACTGCTCGGTGTCGAGGTTTCCCACAAAACCATCTACAACTGGATAAAAAAATACACTTGCCTAATGAAAGAATATGCAGAAAAAATCGTTCCCAACGTAGGCAACACATGGAGAGCAGACGAAATATACCTCAAAGTCAAAGGCAACATGAAATACCTATTCTCAATGATGGATGACGAAACCCGCTTCTGGATTGCCCAAGAAGTAGCTGACACAAAATACAAACATGATGCACGCAACCTTCTTAGGATGTCTAAGGAACTTGGTAAAAAGCCAATGACTTTCATCACTGACGGTCTGCCAGCCTACAATGATGCTTACAAAAAGGAGTTTTGGACTCAGAAAAAAGAAACGAGAACTGAACATATTCGACACATCAAGCTAAGAGGCGACATCCACAACAACAAAATGGAACGCATGAACGGAGAAATCCGTGACCGAGAAAAGACTATGAGAGGGCTAAAGAAAAAAGACACCCAAATCCTCAAGGGTTATCAGCTTTACCACAATTATGTTAGACCACATGAAGCGTTAGACGGCAAAACACCAGCCGAGGCTTGCGGAATCCAAATAAAAGGCAACAATAAGTGGAAAACTTTGATAGAGAACGCAAGCAAGGCTAAAAGTCAGTAACTATTTTTTGCAGAATTTTTCTTGCAATTCCCTTTTAGTTTGCGGTTTTTCGATAAGCGCTTGAAGAATCATACAGATGTTTTGTGTGTCTTTGAGTATTTTGGTTTAGGTTGGCTTAAGGTTTGCGTTGGAGGCAAGCGCTATTTCAAGTGTCGTTTACTACACTTTACGTCACCAAAGATATAAAACTTCCAACTTCTATTTAGCACATAAGAGGCTTGATAAAAATATGACTTGCATAGATTGTAAACTTTTGGTCTATCTGCAGGATTCGGGAACTGTCAACCGAAGCGGTCATTACTTTAAGTGTTCATTGAACGATTGCTTTTTGCAAAATCACGATAACATAAAAAGTAAGGAATGTAGCGGGTTCCTACCGAAAGAGAAAGCTCGATAGTATTGGATTTGGATTTCTCCTTTCCAATCAGATGTGTGGTCGGTTCATCACCCGACAGTTAACAGCAAAATCCAAACCCACAGAAAAGAGCCGATTTATCACCCGAATTTTAACAGGTAGAAGTATCGCCCTATGAAGTTAACAGAACCCTGAAAAATAAAACAAGAGTAGGTTCATGTGACGACAGTTAACAGAAATACTTCTATGACGAAAAGTTAACAGAACTCCTAAATTTGGAAATAAGTTAAACCATACAGTTTACCAATGTAGCTGCATTTTACTTCTATGAGTTTCTATAAACAACTTCAGCGTTGAGTGTTGCTAGAAAAGAAATGTCTGTGTGGCTCATTGTTTGCAAGTCCCAGAAATCAATTTTTGTTGCTATTGAACCTAATGTATTAAACACAAGTGACCTAGAGAAGTTACCCATCGAATTAAAGTTGATAAGTCCATCCACTAGTTTTCCATCTAAGCTGTTTATCCAATTTTGATTAACGTAGAAAGACGCATCAATTGGCACAGTAAAGTTTACTTGAGTTATACCTGGCTGAACAAATGCTTCAAAGTCTTGTGGATAATTATAGAATCTGCCGTTACCATTGTTTGCGTAACCACCGAAACTAAAATCAACATGAGCTAAACTTAAATTGTCGGGATTTAGCCAAGGATACCAGCCATTTTCGCTAGCGCCATTTAATAGTTCAGAATCGTTCCAAACAGAGAAGCTAAATGGCGAAGGGTCAGTGAAATATATGACACCCGCATGAGGCGTTATTACAATTAAACTTAAGTTAAAGTTTCCTGCCCCGAACGTAGGGGTCGATTCATTATTCCACATCATATCATCGAGAGTTGCCACTAAAGAATAAGGAATTATTTCTGGTTGATAGTTTAAAGTTGTGTTTTGCAGTTGAAGACCTGTTTGAGTTAAGTTATTGGCTATTTGCGCCAAAAGAAGACTTTGATTAGAGATAATATTTGCTTGAGTCAATGAATTATTTAGAATTGAATTAAGTTCAGTTTGGAGTATCTGTGAACTTGCATATGCGGTATCAGCTCTTTCATTAGCGTTGTTAGTCATAATCGCTCCAAGAATTATGCTAATAATTAACCCGATGACCGAAAGAATAGCCATTATTATTTCTATCTTTCGCCATAAGCTCATTTTCGTTGTTTTCCGATGAGGCTTAAAATAGAGCGGCTGAATCGCCATTCAAATCAAAGAAAAGATATAGCTTGTTTAGTCTTAAGTTTTTGTATAAATTAGTCAAGTTCACCCATGAAGATAGCTATTATACCTAAAATGCCACCAACTGTAACAAAATAAACTCCTGTCCAGAGGTAAAAAGGAGAGAACAAAAAAAGGTTAAGGCAAAAAAAACCAAGTCCGATAGGTACTAATATAAAAAAAAGAATAAAAAATAGCCACGTTAAACGACACCGAAATTTTCCAAAAACCCTGCTAGTTGCCCCGACACCGAAGAGGAAACAGTACCGTATAAAGCAAAATTTTTTAGAGGCATCACGCTTCTCATAATTGAGATTAATTTTTCCATATTAGTTTGAAAAAAAAGGGAGTTGTTTTTGGGGAAGTGTCGTTCTCTTTATTGGTTAAGCCCAAGGTGGACCAGGAGAGAGACCTGCTTCGACGTTGAATATGTTGGCCGCGTCATTGCGAATGGTTGCAGTAGTTCCATCGAGTTGTGGGCTCAAGTTGCGATAAAGCTGATTTAGGTCATATTTGCCAGCCAAGCTATCAAAGAAGGCGGCCATGGTTTGCTTCGTGACTGTTGGTGAACCTGTAGGATCACTATATCCGCGGTTTCCGTTAGCTAATCCTAAGTACACCGCGAGATTATTCTTCCAGAATCCTGGTGTCAAGCCTGGCGCTCTTGGGATTTGAAGAGTGATTATGGTGATTTGCAGGTTTTGAGTTTCCCAAGCTGTTGGGAAGCAGATAACCGCAACCACATCACCAGGTCCAGGTACGTAACTTCCGCCGTTATTAGTAGCGTCGGTTATCATGGCTTGACTTATAGCAGTCGGTGTTGGGTCGGGGTTTGTTGGGTAGGTACCGACGAATGCCCATATTGCTTGTTGAATGTCAGCTGTTGTTGCTAGTGGATCTATATGGTTTAGGACATAGTTGATTCTGTTCCAGTCTTCGATATGAAGTTGAGATATTGCAGGAAGGTTTAAGCTTGAATATAGATAGACTTGGTCATCTAAAGCAAGACTCAAACCGCGCCTGTCAACGCACCAACTTGGTGTATAAGTTCCATCCGAAACGTCGAAACCGCTGCCTATCCCGGATAATTGGTTGTCTAAATACCAAATACTACCAGGAGGACTTTGAGAAAACAGTGTATCATGCAGTGTTGATGTTAGAGTTACTGGAGTTGTTGGAAGATTTGGATATGGTGTAGGCGGTGCAGATTGAGCACTAAGCATAAACACAGTTGAAAGCAGCAGAACGATAACAATAGTTGCAATAATGCCGATTTTTGTCTTCATTTCCTTCTCCACATTCTTCAAGAAAAAAGAGGTAAATATATTTTATTCTATTTTTTGTAATATTAATTTCACAAATTAAACATCCGATATGCATTTTGACTTTTGACATTTTAACAGGAATTTAGTTTAGTTAATCCAGTTATCTAATAAAACAAGGAGTCTATAGAATAATTTGATAGATAAGAAAAAAGTAATTATTTTTCACGCGGATAAACTATAACGTTGATGAAAGATTCCAACGAAAAGTGTTGCAGGTGTTTTTTGTTACAGTAGAGTTAGTAGATACCAATAGAAAGAAGTTAGTTTGGGCTATTGGAGAAACTTTTTATGCAAAATGATTGATTTACTAAATATGCCATTTCGAATTATGGTCATGGGAACCGGTGCTATGGGATTAGGAATAATCCAAGTACTACGCAAATCTCCTGAATTTGAAATAGTTGCAGTTAGCGACATAGACCCGATAGCATTGAACAAAGCAAGAAGTTTCATATCCCCTAAAACGGTAGCAACTAAGAATTCTAAAGAAGCACTCAAAACTCACCCAGACATTCTGATTGATTCAACAAATTCTATTTTAGACTCGGCGATAATTCTACAAACTGCTTTAGAAGAAGGAATAAATGTAATTCTTATGAACGGAGAGGTAGATCAAGTATTTGGGAGATTACTTTTGAAGACTGCCGAAAGAAATCATGCGCTAATTACTTCTGATTCTGGAGACCAACATGGAGTTCTTAAAAGAACTATTGATGATGTTAGGAATATGGGTTTTGAAATCGTTATGGCTGGGAATAACAAGGGTTTTCTGAATAGATATGCAAATCCCGACTCTATAGAGCTCGAAGCCGCGAAACGTCGATTGACAAGAAAGCAATGTTCTGCTTATACTGATGGAACGAAATTAGCTATTGAAATGGCAATAATAGCTAACGCTGAAAATCTCGGACTTCTAAAGGAAGGCATGATAGGACCAAAGGTAGACTATGTTGTTGACGCATTATCTGCATTTGATTTTAATAGGGCGCGGGATGTTGGTGGTGTTGTTGATTATGTCTTGAATGCTAAACCAGGCGGTAGCGTATTTGTTGTGGGTTATTCAAGTAATCCTGATGACATGTTCTATATGAATTACTACAAAATGGGATCTGGCCCCTACTATATCTTCGTAAGACCTTACCATCTTTGTCACTTTGAAACCCCTCTGACAATAAAGAAGATTATGCTTGAAGACAAACCTATTCTTGTTCAGAAATATTATTCATTAGAAGTCAATTCTTATGCAAAAACGCCTCTTAAAGCTAACACAAAACTTGATGGAATAGGCGGTTTCCATTTGTATGGTTTACTTGGCAAACCTACAGGATTGCCAATCGGCCTTTCAGAAAGAGCAATTCTTGTCAATAAGAAGGAAAAAGATCAGAGTGTAGACTGGTCAGATGTTACTTTTAAAGAAGATGATCCAATTTTGGATCTTTGGAAAGAACAGGAGAAGTGTTGACATAACGCTTTTTTTTAAGTTTTAAACTGTTGATCCAACACAGAGCACCTTCAAGAAGGTGGAAAGGATATTTTTTTAGACTCCAATTGCCTACAGTAGTGCAAATTCTGCTATTTGCTCGGTGTTTTACCAATATTTTCAACAAACCTATCATATAATCCATTGATATGTAGCCGCGCGATTTATGGAACAAATTTACGGGTAATACATAGACGTCAAATCCAATATACTTAGCCATTAAACAGAAATCTACAATAAAGAAATTCCATCCACGAACAGTTTTTTCGTCAAAATGTATTCTATCAACTACTTTCTTCGGAATTACGGCAAA
>JBJKPJ010000067.1:0-4112 GCA_046706605.1 Bathyarchaeia archaeon
GTGTGCGTAGAGTGAGCCGGGGTCAAAGCTGATTTTGACGGTGTCGGGTAGGAAGCAGAGGAGTTTTTTTTGGGTTCGGAACGATTTCTCGCCGACAAACGAGGAGAGGTGTAGGAACTGTGTGTCGGTTATGTAGGGTGCTTGTAGTTCGCGGAATTCGATTTGGTCGTTAACGGCTGAGTTGATGTAGAGTGCTCTTGCGCCTTTTTTGTCAACAAATCCAAGGCACACGCCGCTTTTACCCTTCGGCGCGTGGATAATGCCGTCGGTGTTTACACCTTCAGCTTTAAAGCAGTCAATTTGCAACTGACCCTCGTGGTCGTCAGCGACTTTGCCTATGAAGCCAACTTTGCAGCCAAGCCGCGCCAACCCAACCATAGTGTTAGCCGCCGAACCACCACAAGCCTCGGCTATTTCGCGGATAAAACTCTCTTCTTCTGCCCCTGCGATTTTGTCTACTTTAAGAAGTGTATCCACGTTGAGTGCTCCAAAGCCGATGACATCGAATTTTGTCATTAAACCAGCTCCTTTAGGGGAATTTTGTATTGTCCCAGTTTGCCGCCGTAGTTGCCTGCCGAAACCCGCTCTACGCCTTCAATACCTAAAACTGCTTGGATTCCTGCTTTTGTGGCGGCCTTAAGCGCATCTACTGAGATGCCGTTGTAGACTATTTCTGCAATGTACCCTACACCGTCGGGGACTTTGGATTCCTTGCCAAAGCGCGCTTTGAGCGAGGGGCAGTAGAGGTGGTTGGTTGTGGGTCCAATCTGTGGAAAATGGGTTTCTGGTTTGGAGCCAGCTGAGCATACGTCAAAGGGTGTGACCACGCCGTCGACTTGGTGGATGGCGTCTAAGGCTTTTTTGCCTGCATCTTTGAGTGCCTGTTTTGTGGTGCACATTACCCAGAAGTTGCCGCCCATCAAGCCCCGCCCGTAGCCAAGGTAGCGTTCGATAACAAAATCGGGAACCATAAGCGGTACCACAATAACTTCCCTGCCATGGCGTTGCTCGGTCCATTCGTAGCCGTCGCCGCAGTGCCCCACACGCTCCATCATGTCCAGTTTGCCCTTTGGGTTTGGGAGGGCATCGTAGACGGCGGTGAAAGGTTTGACAAGGATGTCTTGGCGGATGCGATAGGAGAGTTCTTTTTCAAATTTTTCCAGCGATTCTTGGAAGGTTTTTTTGGGGTTGATTTCGCCCCAGAACTGCAAAACTGCGCCGACACGGTTGTCGAGGGTTTCTTTTTTGGTGAGGTAGCGTTCGATGCCGCCTTCGGTTCTGCCGATAACCACTGAGGGCGTGGCAGTGGAATCTTCCGCAGCTTTCTGCAAGGTCACCTTGTCGTCAGCGGTTACGATTACGCGGCAAAAAACTCCCTCAAAAGTCTCAATGAATGTGTCATCAACAGGCGCTTTTTTGGGCATTATCCCAGTCTCCCTATGGCTACCCCTCGGACTTTTTTGCGGAACTCACTGCTTTCGTTAATGATTGCCTGCATGTTTTTGGCAGTAACGATTTGAGTGAGTGGCAGCGCGCCGGGATAAACGGTGTAGAGTTGTTTTAGCAGCGCCGCGTTTGTTCCGCTCATTTCCACGGCGGCTCGGCACCAGTTCAAGATGATTTTTTGAGTTTGGACAGTTCCCAACCTAACAAACAAATCAGCAAGCAGGGCAAGAACCATGTTGCTCTCAGAGAGCACTGAAACTTCAGCGTTTTTGACTGCGTAACTATTGCCGTTGAAAGACACGGTTAAGCCGCCGTTTTCGCGGACAAGCCTGAATGCTTCCACGTCGGTTATGCTGTCACCAACATACATGACATCCGCCAAGGTAACGTCTAAATGTTCTGCCGCATCACGGATAGCCTGCGCTTTTTGTTCTCCTCCCACCGTGACCACGTCGGTTAAGAATTTTCCCACAAACATCTTGGGGATTTCTTCCCAGAAAACTGCATCTAACCGCGCAAGGGATGCGCGGTCGGCTGGGGAAAAGTCGCTTGGGGCTTTAGCGTTTGGGGGGATAGTGATTTGGGGCATTTGGGCGATTTCTTGGGCGATTTCGCGTAGGCAGTCTTTTTCCTGTGGCGTTATGGCGACGTTGTCAAGGGTTAGTTTGGTGCAGTAGGTGTTTTTGTAGGGAAAGCCGACAGCATTGCAGAGGGATTTTATGTAGTGTTGGTAGCTGGTGCTCACGATAAAGGCATCGGCTATGTCCTGCACGTAACGCAAGGTAGCTTGGGTGTTAGCGATTAAGAGGATATTTTTGGCTGAAAACTCCTCCATTTGGCGGTCAGAAACACCGTACGCTTTGAAAAAAGGCAAAATAAGCCGTAGTGTGCTTCCCGCGGAGTAGCCAGGTTTTTTTAATACGTCCGCCAACACGTCGTCGTATTTGCTTATGTTGGCAAAGAATTTGTCGCCATTGGGGATGAAGTTTTCTGCCAGTTCGTAGGCGTTGTCGTTTTTGCTTATGGGACCTTCGCAGTCGGATATAAAAATGCGCTTCATACTTTTTTCCTCAACTGTTCCATGTGGTTTATGCTTTTTTGGATATGGGCTTTTGCTGCTACGTCGGTGCGGTTCCAGAGTGCTCCGCCCGTGATTACTTTGGCTCCTTCTTGGCTGATTTGCCTTGCTTCCTCTATACTGCCGCCGATGCCAAGGATGCCGATGGCACGGCTTTTGAGTGCATAGTTTTTGCCTTCTCGCACTTCCATGGAGCCAGGGTAGATGCGGATTTTGTCGCCAAACTTTTTGGCCAGCGCCTCTGCTTGGGAGAGGTCAACAGGTCCATTAAAGGCGGATTTGTCGACTTTGCCTGGGTAAGCTGTTGCGTAGCCGCCGTAATCTGGTGGAACCTTGTAGGTCAGAACCGTTGCCGCCTTCTCAATCGCCACGCCCTTTAGGGTGCTGTTGACCATTTTTAGGCAGACTTCGGCAAAGTCGTCTTTTATGATTGGGAGTAGGTTGATGATTTCGGGGTCGCCTGGGCGGCTGTTGATTTCCAAAATCTTGATGCCCTTGCCTGTGTGCATGAACGCAAGGTAAAGCGGCACGCCGCGGAGGGCGGTGTCATCGGGGATTTTTTTCCTCCATCCCGTGAAGACCCTGTCTGCGAGGGCGATTTCTTGTTCTCTTTCTTGGGCATTGAGAAACGGCAACCAATCGGCAGCGTCTTTGTAGGATCCCATGCCGCCTGTGTTGGGTCCTTTGTCGCCGTCGAAGGCGCGTTTGTAGTCGCGTGTGTCGGGCAGGGGAACAAAGGTATTGCCATCGCAGAAACCCATGCAGCTGGATTCTTCGCCGTCAATTTTTTCTTCAATAAGAACTGAGCCGTACTGGAAGTTGGACATGAAATGCTCAAAGAGCTCTTCGCGGTTGGCGAAGTGGTCACCCCACACGCCTACACCTTTGCCCAAGGCAGGTTTGTCAGGTTTAACTACCGCTTGATTACCCAGTTCGTCTAGCCACTTGTTAACTGCGGCTTTCACGTTTTTGCCCACGTAGTCGGCTGGGTTGAAAATTTTGAACCGTGGGTTGGCTTCAGGTGCAATCTCTTGGAAGAGGATGCGTTGGGCGATTTTGCTTTCTTCGATGGCGTACTCTTTTTTTGGGCAAATCACAGGGATGCCTGTTTGGGTCTCGATGAGGTTTCTTATGCCGTCGATTATGGGCTTTTCTGAGCCCACCAAAACAAAGTCAAGGTTTTCTTTGTTGGCTTCTGCGAATTTGCAGATTTCGTTAATATCCAAACGGGGGATGACAACTTGTTTTTTTGCGACTTTAGCGTTAAAGGGGTTGCGTTGTTTGTCGGCAACGTAGAGTTCAACGTGATAGTTGCTACTACGGACAAGCGCATCTGCCATAGCGACTTCTCGCGCACCATAAGAAACCAATAGGACGCCAATTTTATCCATCAAGATACCACACCTACCCAATACTGTGTTAAAGGGAAGCTTTATAGCAATTACGCCTGAACTTCTTCCGATTCGTAAATGCGGTTTTTCTCTTCATACCCTTCCAAGAAACGCTTCTTCATAGCATCCGCAATACGCTGGGCGCAGGGCGTGGGGTACTTGCCGGTTACGCAAGCCATGCAGAGTTGGTCTTTGGT
>JBJKPJ010000068.1:0-2994 GCA_046706605.1 Bathyarchaeia archaeon
ACTGTAAAGAATGCAGCGAGAAAGCCAACCAAACTGTCACATAAATTGCGCACCTCGTTCTTTAGGATTACATTTTTTCTGTGGGTGCGGAGTTAGAACAAGATTCGCGCTCGCGCAGATAGCTAAACAAGAGCCAAAAAGCAAATTTAACGCCTCTTCCAGCTCTATATGTGGTTTAAACCGCGTATACGCTGCCTTTAGCTTGATACGTAAAAAACAGTGTGGATTTTTTGGGTTGAGTTGGGGATAAAATCTTTATTGATAAAATTGTATTTTATACTATGAGCAGATTTGTGACTGGTTGCGAGCTTTATGATTTGATTCAGCAGAAATCATCCTTGGCAAAAGACATTTTGTGGGTTTGTTCACCCTGCTTAGGTGTTGGTGCACACCAGATCTTTTCGCAAAATATTGTCAAAAGCCCGCCTGGCGACATAAGATTTGTGTTTAGAGTCGATGAGGTGTCGGTTAAGAGTGGGGATGTTGACCCTTATGAAGTTCAGTATATGGTTGAACATTTTAAAAACGTAAAAACTAATGATTTTTTCGATTGTAAAATTTATGCATTTGATGATTCAGCCATAGTTTGCTCAGCAAACCTTACAATGGCTGCTTTTGAAAGCAATTTTGAAGCTGGAGTTCTTTTAGAGCAGCAAGAGGCAGAAAAAGTCAAGGAGTTTTTTACTTCAACGCTTTGGAACAAAGCAACCACTATAAGGAGCCTAGAAAAATACAAAAAATTATGGAACTGCCTCCAACCTTCAGCTCGCGACCGTTATGGTAAACTCAAACATACATTAATTAAGAAATGGACCGATGAGGGTGTTTCTACTTGGTATTTCAATGCTCCTTTTTATTTCTCCAAGAAAACTGTACATAAAATAATCAAACAGACAAATCTACCTAAAGACCTTGGAGTTTTGGGTGATATTCACATATCGGCATTTAGGAATTTGAAGTTAGGCGATTTGGTAGTCACAACAGATTTTAACAAAAAAAGAGGGCTGATCAAAGTTGAGTTGGGGCGAGTGTTTGATAAGTGTAAACTTGAAACCGATGATGGGGACTATCATTTTGTGTATGAAATTTTAAAGACATACAAGGTGGATCGAAATAAGCTTATTACAACTTTGAGTGCTCTAAAAATATATAAAAAAACGGACATAAAACTTGGCGATGAACAATTTCAAGCAATACTTAACACGATAACTCGAAGAAGGCGTGAAGCAAAACAAAAATGAGAATGCGCGCTCAACAGTCTGTGGCCATAAATTTAGCTACGTTTTATTTGAGACCTCTTTAGTGTTTAAAGCTCTGAGTGGCTGGTGGTTTGGGTGTGTGGTGGTGTATTGCTTATCAGCAAGGTTTATTAATACTTGTGACTCTCTACTTGTTGCTTGAGATGGTGGAGACCAACCATGGCAACCATAAACATAACACACATGAACAGATGGCTACGATTTCTCATCCACGGCCTAGGTCTCGCCAGTTTAGGCAGCGCATTATTCCTACAAAGCACCGTCTTTACCAGCATCCTAGAAAAAGGCTACTTCCGAGGAATAGAACAAAACTCAACAATCCTATACACAGAAATCATACTAACCGGATTTGCCATAGCATACTTCTCATACATGCTCTTCCGATTTCTATTCCCAAAACGATAACAAACAATCAAAACTCCACAAAACCAACTTCTCCCACAACTATTTCATCTAAAAAATAAAAAAACAAGAAAAAGGAAATTTTGAACACGCACTACGGAGATTGAGCCGGCGTGTTTTGGTTTTGTTTCTTTCTTCTTCTACGCCACGCTAAGAGGAACAGAATCATAAGCAAGATGAAGATAATCAGCGCCGCCAGCAGCACAGTAAACAGACTTGAGGCGGGTTCCCAATTTGCTACTTCGGTGATTGGATTATTCATTGCTACAGCATAAGATGAGTTTGACCCTGAGTATGATCCTTCTCCTGCGCCTGTCCATGTTGTAAATGAATAGCTGTTTGAATTGGCTGAAACTGGCGTGTTAATGTTAAATTGCGCTTGTGAGCCCTCATCATACCAGCCTGAGCCTGTCGGGGTGCCGTAGGGTGAACTAACGTTTAGGTAATATTGGGTGTTCCAGTTTGCGGTGACAGTCTTTGGACTATTCATGATAATTGAAGCGCTTGTGCTGTTCGAAGTCAAATTGCCTGACCAAGCGGTAAAGACATATCTTGTGGTGTCTGCAGCATCGGGGCTTAATACACTCAAGCTAGCTTGGGTGCCAGCATTATACCAGTTTGCCCCAGTAGGTGAGCCGTGGGCTGAAATTATTGTTAACTTGTATTGTGTTAAGTAAACTATGTTTTGTATAGTTGTTGCGGGGACACTGATGCTTCCTGATGAGGCAGAGACAACATATCTAGTTTCTTGATTACCCACAGAGCTCTGGGCGCTCCAAGCATAGTTTCCTGCTTCAATTTGGAAAGTTATAGCCGAGGTTGCTGCTGTTTTTGTTTGTCCGTTAAGGGTAACTGTCCATGTTTGTCCAGTGGGTAAGCCGCTTTCTGTGAATGTTACACTGTAGGTAACCGCGTTTGCGTTATTGTTGGGTGCAGCTAAAACAGTCAAAGTCGCGGTGTCAGTTTTATTGTTGTATGCCGCAGTCACGGTGAAGGTTCCTGCAGAGGTTGCAGTGATGCTGTTGCCTGTAACTGTGGTGCCCAAAGAGGTGAAAGTAGCCAAAGAGGTGATGATGCCTAGGCTATTGTTGAATGTATCAAAAGCTTCTACGGTGTAGCTTTGCGAGGAGCCCGCGTTTATGGTGGCTGTTTTCGGAGAAATCGTGATGTGGCCAAGCAAGTTAGTGTTTGCAGTAACATTTAGGCTTGCAGTATCTGAGAGATCTGCCAAAGTTGCTTTAACGGTCCATATTCCAGCTTTGGCTGAAGTGTACGTTCCTGTAGTTTGATTCCATGAACCGCCATGTCCTGCTTCAATTATGCTCCAAGTGAC
>JBJKPJ010000069.1:0-28010 GCA_046706605.1 Bathyarchaeia archaeon
CCTGATGGTAAACCAGAAATTCAGGAGTTTGGCAACCTCAAAAAAGGGCTCCAAGGCACCCCGCAGGTTAAAGAGGAACGTGAACCGCTGGTGGACATCGTGGAAACCAACGAAGACATCCATGTGGTGGCAGAGTTGCCTGGTGTGGAGAAAACTGATATTAAACTGCATGGAACCGAGGATTCGCTGGAAATTTCTGTTGATACGCCACAGTACAAGTATTACAAGGAAGTGGATTTGCCAGCTAAAGTCCGCGTTAAAGAGGCAAAATCAACCTACAAAAACGGGGTTTTAGAAGTGGTGCTTCCCAAAGCGGAATCTTCCAAACCCAAAGGCGAACCCATCAACATAGGCTAAAAACCTAAAAACCCCTTCCCGAAGATATAGTGTACGATGACTACTGAAAGCTCAGAAATCGAAACCTTAAACGCCGTTTGCAGACAGGCAAAAGCAGCGGGAAAACTATCAGGCGACAACCTGACCGTGCTCTACGAGTTGTTTGGGCAACGCTTCACCAAAGCCCTTGACGCACTAAAGGAGGGCAGGGTGAAAAAGTACATTTTTAGACCCAGCAGCAGAGTTGTTTGGATTGTGGTTGGGCGGGAACGCGATTACCTGATTATGCCTGAAGCAGAGTTCTGCACCTGCGACGACTTCTATTTCCGCGTGCTTGATAAAAAAGTGCATATGTGCTACCATTTGTTGACTCAGAAGATTGCGGCGAACCTTGGTTGGTTTGAGTTGATTGAGGAAGATGACGAGTGTTTTGGCATGTTGATGAAAGAATGGAAAAAGGCTACAACTTAAATATGTAGACGTTACATCAATAGGGTATTCAGGAGAATCTCTGATGGATTTAGGCGCATATTTCGTGACCCTCCAGTACATATTGATGGGTTCAGTGTTCATTGCTCTAATGCTAATCTTCATGTACGCTTACTACGGCAAAGATGAAGAAGAGCAAGTAAACAAGTAAACTCCTTTTCAGCTCTCAAACTTTCTTCTACGCTTATACATAAACAAAAACAAGAGTATACTTATCACAGAAACGGCAAGTCCGATAGCTATTAGCCAGCCTGCGTCTGGTCCCGCACCGAAAGCTATGGGAATGGGTCCGATGAATATTACGCCGCCCACGCTGCCAGAACCGCCCAACAAAACCAAAGCAACCAACAAAACCACGATGCCAACAAAAACCAGCACTATACCTAAAAACAAAAGCTGTATCAGGCGGTTGGAAAACGCAATACCTTCGTTTTGATCGTCTTCGCTTAACATGGCACCTTACCCAAACAACCAGTAGTTCATTATTATCAAGATTAAGACAATTACGGTAAGCACAATAGCCAGTGAGATTACTTCTTTGACAGCTTTTTTGTCAGTTCCAAAAATTATCGGGATGGGACCAATCATTATCACGCCTGCACCACTTACTTTGCCTTTTTTGGAACCGCCAAACGACCCAAGGATGACTACAGCAACAATGACGATCACGCCAACAACTACCAGCGCAATGCCCAAATCAACAAAAACCGAATAAGCCATGTTTACTCAGCTCCAACTACTTTGGGGGTTGCGGTTTTAATAAACATAACACAAAGCCGTGGATAAACAAAAAATTAAAAGCCCCGCGGCACGTAAACGATTCACCACATGACTACCACCCAAGAATTAATCCAGCAAATCCTGCAAGCAAACCCACTTATCACCAAAAACCAAATTCTAAAAAAGCTGGAAGCTGAAAAAACCAAAACAGGTGGACTTTTAAGCGACGAAACCCTGCTACGGCTAATCGCAGCCAAATACGGGGTGAAGTTCGAGCAGAGCCAGATTCAAAACAGCGGCGTGCTCTCCACAAGTCGCATATTTGCAGGGCTCTACGATGTAACGGTGGCTGGACAACTGATTGCAGTTTTTCCGGCGAAAACGTTTGAGGGACCAGAAAAATCAGGCAAATACGCTACGGCGATGTTGCTGGATGGAGAGGGGATTTTGCGGGTGGTTTTGTGGAATGAAAAAGCAGAGCTGGTTGAGAAGGGCGAGCTTAGGGCGGGGCAAAACGTCAAGCTGCTACACGGCTACACAAGAGAAGACCGCAATGGCAAAACGGAACTGCATTTGGGCAGCAAAAGCCAAGTGGAGCACCAACCCGACAGCCAAGAGGAACCGTCTTTGGAAAAGTTCACAGTTAAAATCAACACACTGACCGCGGCGTCGGGCAACGTTAACCTTTCAGGCGACATAAAAAAGGTTTTAGGCGAGAATACCTTTATCCGAAACGACTCCAGCGTCGGCTGTGTTACCCGCTTGATTTTGGCAGATGAGACGGGCGAGGCGTTGGTGGTTTTTTGGAACGGCAAAACTGCCGAGTTGGAGAGCAACATGTTGGAGAATGCGAGGTTGGTTTTGATTAATGCCCGCATAAAAGAGGCACAAGACGGTGGGTTAGAGGTTCATGTTGACCAAAACACTTACATCGGCATCCAAAGCGCCGCCGAAAAACTCACGAAGATCTCCACTTTAGCAGAAGACCAAATAGTCAATGTGGAGGGATTTGTGGTGGCTGTGCGGGAAAACAAGGAAGTTACCACCTCTAAGGGCGAAACAATTAAGTTGTTTGCCTTTGACTTAAAAGATGAAAGCGGCATGATTCGGGTTTCAGCGTGGAGGGAACAAGCTGAAGCTTTGGAGAACATAAAAGTCAGCGATAAACTCCGCTTATGCAACCTGTATGTGAAAAGAGGCTACGGCAGCAAACTGGAGTTGACGACACGGAGCTCAACAAAATTCAAATTAGAACAAAGTTGAATGTTTCTGTCGAGAAGAACCAAAAATTAAAAAAGAAAATTAGATTTTTGCTGCGATTGCCTCAGCCATCTGGCTTGTGGTTGCTATTCCGCCTAAATCAGTTGTCCTGATCGTGCCTTCTTTTAGCACCGCCAGAACTGCATCTTCGATTTTTACTGCTGCCGCTTTTTCGCCTAGCCAATCCAGCATCATGCTGCCTCCCATTATGGTGGCTATGGGGTTAACGCGGTTCATACCTGTGTATTTTGGGGCGGAGCCGTGGACTGGTTCAAACATGCCGTAGGATTCGCCGATGTTGGCACCTGCCGCTAGCCCTAAGCTGCCTGTTACTTGTGCGGCTTCGTCGCTTAGGATGTCGCCAAACAGGTTTGTGGTGACCATGACATCGTAGGCTTCGGGTTTTTTGATAAGCTGCATGGCTGCTGCATCAATGTGGAGATCGTCAACTTCTACGTCTAGGAACTCTTGCTGGGCTTCTTTGATTGCGTCTTTAAAGATCCCATCTGTTATGCGTAGTATGTTACCTTTGTGGATGTAGGTGAGGTGTTTTTTGCGTTGCTGAGCTAATTTGAAGGCAAACCTGGCTACTCGCAGTGAGGCTTCTCTTGTGATGACCCGAATGGCTACACCAACGCCGGGGGCTAAGAGGGCTTCGTCGCCTGAGTACATGCCTTCTGTGTTTTCCCGCACCACCACAAGGTCTATGTTGGATTTTAGGGACTCCACAGTTGGAAAACTTTTACATGGTCGCACATTGGCATAGAGGTTAAACATCCGCCGCAACGTAACAGCCACCGAAACAGGAGCGCCAGGCTCTTCGGGGGTGGTCATAGGTCCCTTGAGGCATGCGTTGGTTTTTTTGATAAGTTCCACGGTCTCTTTCGGTAGGTTGGTGCCGTGTTCTGGTATGCAGTGGGCTCCTGCTTCACCGTACAGAAAGTTAAGTTTGAAAGCTGATTTTGGTTGCACTGCTTGGAGAACTTTGACGGTTGCTTCGGTGACTTCTGGTCCGATGCCGTCGCCTTTGAGTACAGCGATGTTGTAAGTTTTAGTCATGTAGTTTCATTCCGTTTTTGTATCAATAACACTTTAACTTATCTGCTTTCCTGCCCCAGTTAACCTAAAAACGCATATGATGAGTTCGAACACACCTGTCACAGTAAGCCTCAACCGTGGGCAAAATCGCTTTCACCCGCTCCACACGTTTTTGGGTATTTTGCTTCTCATTGACTTTAGCCACATCGGTGGCTTTCCCAAACCGCTCGACCTTGCCGCCCTCGCGTGTGCGCTCAAGTTTAATGCAGTCATCCACCATACAAGACAGCACGCAGGCACCGCAATAAACGCACAAATCCTCGATTATGCCAACTTGCCCAGTGCCCCAATAGAGTGCGTTTGTTGGACAAGCCTTTATGCAGAGCTTACATTGCCCGCCTACGCAGGTGAACTTGTTTATGTTGATTTTGCCATTTTTGAAAAGTTCTTTGACGCCCGTGGGCTCCAAAAGTTCTTTTCTCCGCTTTCGTCGCTCTTCCTCTTCGTCGATTGCTGCCGCTGCCTCTTCTTCCTCGTTCATCAGGTCAAATATAGAAGGCGGCTTTTGTGGCATATCAACGCATCCATTTCGGATTACTAAAAAATAGGTTTCTGGAATTATAATTACTTATCTTAAGGTTTTGTCACATTTTCTGATGAAAAAAAGGTTACTTAAATAAAACAATTTTTCTGTTTAAACAGCAGCATTCATTATAATGGTTCTTATAGTAGAGATTGTTTTAGGTTTCTAAATTTAGTCGAATGGAGACGCAGCTTACGAGTCAAGCCCAAACAGCAGCAACCACCCCTAAAAGTCACAGCAACATTGTTTTAGCCATAGTTATGCTAGGAACCATGATGGGTGCGTTGGACAGCACCATAGTTCTGTTAGCTTTTCCCGTCATCAACGACAGCCTCCACAGCGAATTAGCCACAACGCTTTGGATTATCCTCGGCTACATGCTAGTTATTGCAGTTGCCACAACCCAGATGGGCAGAATCGGCGACATCTACGGACGAAGCAAAGTGTTCAATTTAGGTTTCATAACCTTCACCGTCGGCTCAGCGCTTTGCGGCTTCTCTCCAAACATCTACGCCCTAATAGTTTTCCGAATCCTACAAGCCTCAGGCGGAGCAATCATGCAGGCAACAAGCGGAGCCATAATCGCTGACTATTTTCCCCGAGAAAAACGCGGCAAAGCCTACGGCTACAACTCACTGGGTTTCACCAGCGGAGCCATGCTGGGCATCGTCTTAGGCGGAATCATAACCACGTTTGTCAGTTGGCAATACATCTTTTTCCTCAACATCCCAATCGGCGTCGTAGCCGTGGCATTTGGCTTAAAATACCTCAAAGACGCCGAAAAAACCAAAGCCAAACTGGACCTCGCAGGAATGGGACTACTGGCAACAGCATTGGTTTTGCTAGCGTTAGGATTAGTCAATTTCGCCGCAGAAGGAGCCAGCGTCATGAGCATTACTTTAGCAATAGCTGGCGCAGTGTTGATTCCAGTCTTTCTAATGTATGACAAACGCTTATCCAATCCCATGATTGACTTTGAAGCATTCAAAATCAAGGTGCTGCGAAACGCCATCGCATCCGCGTTTTTCCTTAGCGTCGGCTACTTCTCAGTTGTTTTTCTTGTAATCATGTACTTGCAGGGAATAAGAGGACTCGACCCTCTAAATGCTGCGTTGTTGTTGACACCTGGATATGTAGCAGGCAGTTTTCTAGGACCAGTAATGGGCAGACTAAGCGACAAATACGGCTCAAGAGAAATCGCAACCATAGGCGTATTCTTCCTCTCCCTTGCCATCATAATCTACTTAACCATGACTGCAACATCATCACTCTACATTGTCTTGATTGCATCTGCCATATCAGGATTAGGAACATCCATGTTCTTCCCAGCCAACAACAGCGCCATCATGGCAAACGCCCGAACAGGCTCCTTTGGTAGCATCTCAGGCTTGCTAAGAACCGTGCAGAACATCGGGTTAGTCGGAAGCTACGTTATGGCAATCTCAGTAGCCGCCGCATCGATTCCACGGCAGGTTGCATTTGAAGTTTTCATCGGAACAACCAGCCTTTCAGGCAACGTCAGCCAAGCATTCATATCAGGCATAGACCACGCATTCTACGCCTCTATAGTCATCCTCATAATTGCAGGCATTCTGTCATTTGTAAGGGGAAAAGACGTGCGAAAACAACCCTAAAACCTAATACACCCAACCGCCTAATCCTTACCAAATAGGCTTTGGGTGACAAGCTTTGGGTAAACAAAAATTCGGAGTATTCCTCCCTTTCTACGCATTCAAAGCCCAAATCCCAAACCAACATTTTCAGCAAATCAAAACCGTAGTTCTGGAATGTGAACACTTAGGCTACGACTCAGTCTGGCTAGATGACCACTTGATGTATGGAAAGTGGCCAATCCTTGAAACCTGGACCACGCTGGCAGCGCTTGCAGCCCAAACCAGCACAATACGGTTGGGAACCATGGTTTCCTGCGTCGCCCACCGAAACCCCGCCCTGCTCGCCAAAACAGTAGCCTCCCTCGATGCCCTATCCAACGGCAGATTAGAACTGGGGTTGGGAGCAGGAATCCAAGAAGCTGAACACCTTGCATACGGGTTTGGGTTCCCAAATATACGCGTCAGGGTAAAGCAGTTGGAGGAAGCCATAGAAGTAATCACCGGATTGTGGACCCAACCAAAAGCGAGTTTTAGCGGCAAATACTTCACGTTAAAAGACGCCGTCTGCGAGCCCAAACCTCAACAGCAACCTCACCCACCAATCACGGTGGGCGGAAGCAGCAAAAAAACCCTCCAAGTCACCGCCAAATATGCTGACAGGTTCGACTGGGGTTTTGTGCCAACCATAGATTCGTACAGGCGAAAACTAAGCGTTTTGGAAGAGTACTGCAAGTCGACAGGCAGAGATTTTAATGAAATTGAGCGGTCATGCTGGCCAAGCGGACAAATCTTACTCGCCAAAGACCAAAAAGAACTTGCACAAAAAATCGCAAAACACAAACCGCCCAACGAAAGCCTTGAGAACTACAGAAAATACACCTTAGCCGCAACACCCGATATGGTTGCTGAACAACTGCAGCGGTATGTTGATTTGAGGGTCTCTTATTTTATGTTATTTTTCGCTGACCTGCCCAGCTTGGATAGCTTGAGACTATTCAAACAGGCATTGCAAGCAATTTAGAGGTCTCCGCGAGCAATATGGGATAGCTCATGGCGGATGATTTCCTCCAGGGTATGGTAAGGTGTTCGGCGAACAAGAATCACGTATTGGGCGTTGTCGGTTCTGTCTGCATTAAATACACAGGCATCGGTGCCTTCTATGGACAGAAGCCTGCCCCATTCCTCAATTTCCAGCAAATCATCCTCTAAGCAACGGCGGTGCTGGAGGACATAATTAAAATCTATATCGCTTAATCTTAGCGCCTTGATTTTGGGCATAGACTTGTTACTTAGGCTTTTCCATATGGCACTAAGCAGTCTTTTTTGGATACGTTCAGTTAACATTTTAATGCCTTCGAGTTCGACCAAACTCAACAAAATCACCTATCTTGAAAAATTGGCAATTGCCCAACCGCAACCTGCAAAAAAGTAGGGAGTTAGGCTGTAAAAGCCTTTGCAGTAGTCTCCAAACAATTACAATCTCCGAGCAATCTGCAAAATTTTTTTACCCCACAAAGTCTAACCAATCAAGAGAACAATATGTCTAGCCATCCTGCAGTGTACTTTGTTTGTTAAACAAGATATCAGACGCCTTGGCTCCTAAAAAAACGGGATTTAGTTGAGAAGAAACGGAAACAAAAACTACCAAAAAGCACTTGACAAAGCCCGAGTCGAAACCTGTGTTACCCTCAAAAAAGCAGTGATTATGACCATTTCTTGGATGAGTTAGAACGGTTTTTTGGCGACTACAGACGGAAAATAAAGAAGGGCAGCAACATCCTTCGCCAGCGGCAACGGACGCTAACAGACACCTTTACCCAAATGACTCTTAAAACAAAGCAAAGAAGATGAGAGAGGACGGGTTAATGCCAGTTTTTGTGGTTGTAATCGGTTGAGAGCACATTCATGGCGCTTAGTACGGCTTCCATGCTGGCTTTGACGATGTCTTCGCGGACACCCATTGCAGTCACTGTTCTGCCACCCTTGCGCATGTGCACCACGACCTCAACCATAGCGTCAGTGCCGCCTGTAATGGCTTTAACCTCGTATTTTTCCAGCGAAATCGGCTCCGTCTCCGCGATGGCGTCTTTAACTGCGTTTATCGTTGCATCAACAGGACCAACTCCTACCGCAGTGCCCCAAACGTGTTTGCCGTTTAGGAGCAGCCGAACTGAAGCGGTGGCTGTGACTTTGTCGCCGCCCACAAAGGTCATCTCTTCAAGTTGGATCGGTTTTTCGCCTGCAAGTCCCATGACGTTTTCGGCGATTGCCAGCACGTCGGCGTCCATAACTGTTTTGCCTTTGTCGCCAAGCTCTTTTATGCGTTTGAAAATCTCTTTGAACTGCTCCTCGCTAGGTTTGAGTCCCATGTTAGCTAAATCTGCCCGCACCGCATTAGAGCCTGAATGTTTGCCTGCCGCTATCCGCCGTGTGCCGCCCACCAGTTCGGGCGCTATGGGCTCGTAGGTAAGGGGGTTTGACAGGATGCCTTGGGTGTGGATGCCTGACTCATGCGTGAAGGCGTTTTCGCCCACGACCGCTTTGTTGGGCTGCACATGAACGCCCGTTAGCCGAGAAACCAGCTGCGAGGTACCATAGAGCAGTTGGGTTTTTATGCCTAAATCCAATTTGTAGAGCGACTGAAGCGTTATCACAATCTCCTCCAGCGCCGCATTACCTGCGCGTTCGCCTAGCCCATTGATGGTTGCATGAACTTCTTCTGCACCGCTACCCAACGCAGCGACACTGTTGGCAACTGCCATGCCGAAATCGTTGTGACAATGCACCGCCAAGGGCACAGGGATTTTTTCTTTGAGTTTGGAGAAAAACTCGCCTGACCGCTCAGGGGTTAAGATGCCTACGGTGTCGCAGGGAGTTATCCTATCCACACCCGATGCAACTGCGGTCTGGAAAACGCTAACCAAGTAGTCAAAGTCTGAGCGTGTTGCGTCCTCTGCCAGCAACTCTATTGTCAAGCCGTGGGATTTAGCGTAGCTGACTAGTTCTTCAGTGGTTTTGAGGATTTGGTCGCGGGTCTTATGCAGTTTACATTCTATATGCAAATCCGATGTAGGTATAATCATGCAGATGCCGGATGCGCCACTTTTCAGTACAGCATCAACGTCGCCCTTGGTTCCTCTGGCTGCACTGTAAACTTGCGCACGCAAACCCTGCTTAGCGATAAGGCGAACGGATTCCATTTCGCCCTCAGAAACCGCGGCAAAACCAGCTTCGATGAAATTGACACCGAGCTCGTCTAGCCGCTGGGCTATACGCAGTTTGTTTTCAGGAACCAAAGATACACCGGGAGTTTGTTCACCATCACGTAGGGTGGTGTCTAAAAATTTCACAGATTTAGGGAAGCGGTTGAATAAAGCAATACCCCATTTAAATCACATCTCTTTTCTCAGAGTCAAGCGACAATATAAAAATTATGGTTTTTGTGTTTCATTGTTTATAAAGTCCCGACATTCAATGGAGCTTATTTCTGTTTTTTTATAATGAGAAGGCAACAACCTCCGTGCTCATCGTCTACCTAAACAAACCGCAAAAGTTTGATTTCTTGTTTCAAGTACTGTAGAATATTGAAGTTTGATTGTGGAGCAATCCTTAACAAAAGGAGAAACAATGCAAACCGCTCATTAGCAATTAGAAAACTGGTGCTTAGAATGGGCAAAAGAAAAGTTCTCGGTTTGCAGTTAGGTTATTTTGGTTTGATTTAGCCAGCTTGCGAGGTAGACTTGGTTTGTGTTTCCGACTTTTTCCAGCGAAACGATGCCACGCTCAGAGAGGCGTGCGATGATTCGGTGGGTTTTTAGCCGGCTTAGCCCCGTTTCGGTTTTGATGTATTTCTGGAGGTACTTACCGTTGTGTTGGTTTAGGACTTCTAAGACTTTGAGTTCTTCGGGGTTGAGGGTTCTTGCGATGGAGTCAAAGGCAGTATCGTTTGGGGTTTGCTGGGCATCTGCCAGGTTTTGGGTGGTTTGGATCACGCCGACGGTGCCGACACGGATTTGTGGGTAAAGTATGTAGTATCCTAAACCTAAGACGCCGAACACCACAATGGCGATGAGGACTGCGAAGAGGACACCGAAGTAGGGCAGAAGTGCATTGGACGCTGTTTCTACGCCTGTTTGGCCGCCCATCATGCCTGCCATGCCGCTTGTGCTGCCACCAAACATTTGGCTCATCCAGTTGGCGGGGTTCTGCTGTTGTGAGCTGAAGATGACAAAGCCTATGGCTGTTGTGGCGATGAGGGCTGCTATGGAAACTGTGAGGATTACCAAAAATATGGTGATTCTCTTCATGTTATATCTAAATCAGACTTATTTTCGAAGGATTTAAGCGTTGCCATCCACAAAAACCCAAAGCTCCCAGCCAAAACTAGCCAGAAACCGTTTCATGTATCCGTTTCAACCTGTATCAGCCAACACCTAAACCGCCCCAGCCTTTATATTACTGGTGAGGTGAAAAATATGCAAACAAAAATCATCCTACTGGTCGCCGCCGTCATGTTGGTTGCCGTTGCACTAGTTGGCGTAGCATACGCACAATTCGCAAACATCCAAAACCAAACCCAATCCACCACCGCTTACAGTAGCAGCCAGTATCCGCAGCAGGCAACTGGAAACGGCTATTATGGCTATCCTTACGACGTAAACATGCCCTACCCATACCAAAGCGGCTATAGCTATGGGTTTGGAATGGGCTGCAGAGGCTGGTAATAGCCAGTGCCCTCAAAATTTTTTGACTACTCTACTGACGTGGGAACGTACTTTGAAAGGATACCCTTGGAGATTTTTGATTCACGTGGCTTCCACGCAGCCAACCTCTCTTTGAGTTCCTGCTCGGATAACTCCACTTGCAGCAGCCTATTTGGGATATCTATGGTTATGATGTCGCCGTTTCGCAGCGCCGCAATGGGTCCTCCTTCAAAGGCTTCTGGAGCCACATGCCCAATGCAGGGTCCACGAGTTGCACCTGAAAATCTGCCGTCAGTGATTAACGCCACGGATTCGCTAAGTCCCATGCCTGCGATGGTAGCTGTGGGTAATAGCATTTCGGGCATACCAGGTCCACCTTTTGGACCTTCATAGCGGATAACCACCACGTCACCCGCTTGAACTTCTTTTCGTTTCATGGCATCAGAGGCTTCCCGTTCGGAATCATAGACTTTTGCGGGTCCTTGATGCCTGAGCATTTTGGGGGAAACCGCCGCCATCTTGACGACTGAGCCTTTAGGTGCCAAGTTGCCGGTAAGGATGGCTATCCCGCCTTCTTTGTGCATTGGGTTGCTAAGTGGACGGATGACTTCGGCGTTGAGGACTTTAGCGTCTTTGACGTTTTCGCCCACCGTTTTGCCTGTCACGGTTAAGCAGCCAAAATCCACAAACGGCTCAAGCTCACGAATAAGCGCGGGCAAGCCGCCTGCATTGCCAAGGTCTTCCATGTCGAAAGGTCCGCTGGGAACCATACTGCACAGGTGCGGCACCCGTTTTCCAGCATCGTTGAAGGTTGATAGGCTCAGCTTCACGCCAGCTTCCGCTGCAATCGCTGAAACGTGAAGCACAGTGTTGGTGGAGCCGCCAAGTGCCATGTCTACTGCGATGGCGTTTTGGAAGGCTTTCTGTGTCATGATTTGGCTGGGTTTGATGTTGGCTTTGACGAGCCCCACGATTTTTTCGCCTGTTTGTTTGGCGATGCGTTGTTTCTGAGCACCGTTTGCCAACGCGGTTGCACAGTAAGGCAGAGACATGCCTAATGCTTCGGTGACGCATGCCATGGTGTTTGCGGTAAACATGCCGTTGCAACTGCCACATCCTGGGCAAGCAACGTTTTCCAGCGCAGTAGATTCGTCTTCGGACATTTTGCCCGCGAAAACTTTGCCGACGGCTTCAAACACGTTGTTTACGCCGACTTTTTGCCCGTCTAACACACCTGAAGCCATTGGGCCGCCAGTAACGGAAATTGCTGGGACATCCAGTCGTGCTGCTGCCATGAGCATGCCAGGGGTGATTTTGTCGCAGTTAGAAACCGTCACCAATCCATCCAGTCGGTGGGCTTGCATCATGATTTCCACTGAGTCGGCGATTAATTCGCGGCTTGGCAGGCTGTAACGCATGCCTTCATGCCCCATAGCTATGCCATCGCAAACTGCGATGGTGTTGAATTCGAAGGGTGTTCCGCCGGCTTTTAGGATGCCTTCTTTTACGGCTTGTCCTATCTGCTGGAGGTGAATGTGTCCTGGTACAATGGATGTATAACTGTTAGCGATACCGATAAAGGGCTTAGCTAAATCTTGGTCGCTTAACCCTAAACCTTTAAGCAGCGCACGATGCGGCGCACGCTCAACTCCCAACTTTATTTCGTCACTACGCATAACAAAACCTTCTATATACGCGGAAATTAATGCGGGATGTTGCTGTTAAATTTTTTGTGAAACATGGGGTTTGGGGTTGCATAAAAATTAAGTATGTTGTTTGTTTACTGGTTGCTGTTAACATTGTTGGTTGTAACCGTAAACTTTTTATTTGAAATTCCTGTATTTTTTAGGGGTACGTGGAGTACAAGAGGCAAGAAAATGAGGGATCGTCACCTCAATAGCTGGGATCGTCGGGTACAAATTCTCTGATTCACCCAGGTTGACCTCTGAAAAACCACGAAAAAATTCTCGCAAAGCAACTATCTTAGACGAGAGTATAGTTGTTTTCAGAAACACACAGGAGACTGAATAAAATAATGGCAAAAATGTCTGGTGCACATGCACTCTTAGAATCCCTTGAACAAAAAAACATTGAAGTTATCTTCGGTATCTTAGGCGGAGCAATCCTTCCAGTATACGACGAACTTTGCGGCAACAAAAAAATCCGCCACATCTTAGCACGCCACGAACAGTGTGCAGCCCACGAAGCCGAAGGATACGCAAGAGCAAGCGGAAAAGTAGGTGTATGCATGGCAACCAGCGGACCAGGCGCCACCAACCTAGTCACAGGCATCGCCAACGCCTACATGGATTCCTCCCCAATGATTGCATTAACAGGACAAATACCCAGTGCAGCGGTCAACAGCAGCTACGTGATTGGCAGAGACGCCTTCCAAGAAGCAGACATCATCGGCATCACCACCGCCATCACAAAATACAATTTCCAACCAAAAGACGTCACCGAAATCCCAGGCATAGTCAACAACGCCTACTACATTGCAACTACAGGCAGACCAGGACCAGTCCTGATTGACCTGCCAAAAAACGTCCAAGCAGGCATGGCTGACGTAGAATTCACAAACAAAATCAGCCTACGAGGCTACAAGCTAACAACGCAGCCTAACCCCGCAAAAATCAGCGAAGCCTCCGATTTGCTAGCAAAAGCTGAGCGACCAATCATCTTGGTGGGCGGCGGAGCAATTACTTCGGGAGCATCAGACGAGATAATTCAAATGTCAGATTTGCTGATGGCACCCGTTGCAACCACCTTTATGGGGAAAAGTGCATTCCCAGAAAACCACCCACTGTCATTGGGAAGCATAGGCATGCATGGTAACCCAGCTGCAAACAGGTTGATAGGTGAAGCAGACGTGCTACTTGCTATCGGTACACGCTTCTCTGATCGAGCCACAGCAAACCTAGACACGTTTGCACCAACTGCTAAAAAAATCCAAATCGACATAGACAACGCGGAAATCAACAAAAACATCGAAGTTGACGTGCCCATAGTTGCCGACGCCAAAATCGCCATGGAAATGCTAATCACCGCAACAGGCAAGAAACTACAGAAAGGTAGAGGAACGGCATGGACTAAACGGGTCAAAGAAGCAAAAGAGCAACTAAGCCCGCTGATTAAAGATTTACCCAGAGACTTAGTACCCAAAGCGTTACTGACCGAGCTACGGAAACTGTTGTCAGAAAACACCATCATCACTACTGAAGTTGGACAAAACCAGATGTGGTCAGCGCTGTACTTCCAAACCCTAAAGCCCCGCACATTCATAAGTTCAGGCGGGTTAGGAACCATGGGCTTTGGTTTCCCAGCAGCCATAGGAGCCAAAGTTGCCTGCCCAGACCGAGTAGTCGTGGACATAGCAGGAGACGGTAGTTTCATCATGAGCGAACAGGAATTAGCCACCAGCGTCACAGAAAACATACCTGTCATCGTCATAGTGCTAAACAACTCGGTGCTGGGTATGGTTGCGCAGTGGCAAAGAATGCTCTACAAACGCCGTTATATGGCAGTCAACCTGGGTAAGACCCCTGACTTTGTTAAGCTGGCAGAAGCATACGGAGCACAAGGCGCCCGTGTTGGCTCAATTGAGGAGTTCCGCAAAGCAGTTAAGACAGCAGTATCAAGTAAGGTTACAACGGTAATCGATGTACCTATAGGTTCAGAGGACGATGTGGTGCCCTTTGTTCCTCCAGGCTGCGGTTTACCCCAACAGAGAGGTGACTACTAATGGAAGCAGGAAAAACCAAAGTCATATCCGTGCTAGTCGAAAACAAACCAGGTGTCCTGTACCTTATCGCTAACCTGTTTAGGCGTCGAAACTTTAACATCGAAAGCATAACCGTTGGACAAACCGAACACGCCGACATCGCGCGGATGACTATAACCGTTAACGAAGACGAAAAAAGAATCGACCAAGTTGTCAAACAAGTCGCCAACCAAATCGACGTCTTAAAAGTCAGCGAACTAGAACAGGGCAACTTTGTCATGCGGGAATTATCACTCATAAAAGTTAATGTTCCAGGCGCCAAAGAACGCTCAGACATAATCAACTGCGTAGAAGTCTTCAGAGGCAGGATAATTGACGTTTCAACCGACAGCTTAACCGTGGAAATCACCGGAACACCTGACAAAATCGACGCGTTCCTTAACCTCATGCGAACCTACGGAATTATTGAACTGGCACGAACAGGCATAACCGCGTTGGCTCGAGGCGCAAAATCGGTAAAAATAGACGATTAAACCCTTCTGCATAGGCGGAAACACTTAAGTCCCTGTTCTTTTAAAATTCCCCAATTATTCCATTCCATTTAAGTTAATTTAAGGAAACGAGAAAAAAATGAATATTACAGAAAAAATCTTAGCTAAAGCCGCCGGCAAAAAAGTCGTACATTCAGGAGAAATCGTGGACGCAAACGTGGACATGATTATGGTGCACGACTTAACGGGTCCTTTAGCTATTGAAGCCTTCAAAAAAATAGGCACCCAAAAAGTTTGGGACAACAAAAAAGTAGTCGTGATACTAGATCATCAAGTTCCCGCAGAATCCGTCAAAGCAGCGGAACTGCATAAAACCATGAGACAATTTGCCAAAGACCAAAAGCTTACCTTCTATGATGTAGGCAGAGGCGGAATATGTCATCAAGTCATGCCAGAGAAAGGTCATGTCACCCCAGGCTCAGTTATCGTTGGTGCAGACAGTCACACCTGCACATATGGAGCGTTTGGTGCGTTTGCAACAGGCATTGGCTCAACCGAAGCTGCCGCTGTGTTTGCCACAGGAAAAATCTGGTTTAAAGTGCCACCCACCATAAAAATTGATGTTAAAGGCAAATTCCAAAAATATGTCACACCAAAAGACCTTATCTTAAATGTCATTGGCAAACTGAGCGTAGACGGTGCCATATACCGAGCCGCAGAACTCACTGGGCAAACCATCAAGGACATGAGTATAGCAGGGAGAATGACTGTTTGCAACATGGCTGTTGAAATGGGTGCCAAAAACGGCATCATCGCCCCAGACGAAACTACCCGCAAATTCTTGGAAGGTAGAGTAGCAGACATGCCTGACTTTAAAGCCCTGCAAAGCGACAGCGACGCAGACTACGAGCGCACCGTGGAGTTTGATGTTTCAAGAATGGAGCCCCAAGTTGCCTGCCCTTCATCAGTGGACAACGTAAAACTCATCTCGGAAGTGGGCGACGTGCCAGTTGACCAAGCCTTCATCGGCAGCTGCACAAACGGCAGAGTGGAAGATTTGCGTTTAGCAGCCCAAGTCCTGAAAGGAAAACACGTCAAAGACGGCGTGCGCGCATTGGTGATTCCTGCTTCTCAGGAGGTTTACCGCCAAGCCATGCAAGAGGGCTTACTGGAAATCTTCACCGATGCAGGCGCAATAGTTTGCGGTAGCGCGTGTGGACCATGCTTAGGCGGACACATTGGTTTGCTGGCAGCAGGCGAAACATGCGTAAGCAGCAGCAACCGCAACTTCATCGGCAGAATGGGCAGCACCCAAGCCAACGTCTACTTAGCTTCGCCCGCAACCGTGGCAGCTTCAGCAGTAACAGGAAAAATCACAAACCCAACAACACTGGAGGCATCTGCATGAACAGCAAAATAAAAGCCCAAGCCATTGTGTTCGGAAACAACATCGACACCGACGTTATCTTACCCGGCAAATACCTAATCTTAGTTGACCCCTACGAATTAGGCAAACACGCACTGGAAAGCTTAGACACCGAATTCGTAGCGAAAGCAAAAGACGGCGTCATCTTGGTGGGCGGCAGAAACTTTGGCTGCGGCTCAAGCCGTGAACAAGCACCCTTGGCATTAAAGTATTCAGGCGTCAAGTGTATCATCGCTGAGTCGTTTGCCCGCATCTTTTTCCGCAACGCCATCAACATCGGCTTACCCGTAATAGAATGCAAAGGCATATCTGGGGCGGTAAAGACAGGCGACGAATTGACCGTTGACTTTGAAGCAGGCAAAATCGAGAACGCTTCAAACGACAAAAAATTTCAAGTAGAAAAGTTGCCCCCGTTCATTATGGAAATTTTGGCAGACGGCGGCTTAATTGAGAATTTACGAAAAAGGAGAATGAACAAAAAATGAACACCTACAAAATATCCCTAATCCCAGGCGACGGCATCGGACCAGAATTAACCGAAGCCACCCTAAAAGTCCTTGAAGCAGTCCAAAAAACTTTTGGCATAAACCTTTCAATCACTGAAGCCCCAGCAGGTGACAGCGCGCTCGAAAAACTGGGCGCAGCTCTACCATCAAGCACTGTGGAAGTAATCAAAGCATCCAACGCGTGCTTAAAAGGACCCGTAGGCGAATCCGCAGCTGACGTCATCGTTAAGCTGCGTTTAATGTTTGACTTGTACGCTAACCTGCGTCCCTTAAAAGCATATCCAGCGGTGCCTGTTGCCCGAAAGGACATCGACATGATGTTTGTCCGCGAAAACACCGAAGACGTCTACAAAGGCTTAGAATTTACCATAGGCTCCGACACAACATTGTGCCTGAGAGTAATCACCAAACGCGCTTGCGAGCGCATAGCCAACCGAGCCTTCCAAATGGCACGCTCACGCAACGGCAAAAAGAAAGTCACCGCCATTCACAAAGCCAACGTCATGCGCGTAACCGACGGATTATTCCGAGACGTATGCCGCGAAGTCTCCAAAAGCTACCCCGACATCGCCTTCAACGAACTATACGTTGACGCTGCATCAATGCGCCTAATAAAAGAACCACAAGAATTTGATGTGCTATGCACATGCAACATGTTCGGCGACATCCTGTCTGACGAAGCGGCCCAACTAATCGGCGGACTAGGCATGGCTCCAGGCGCAAACGTAGGCGACAACTTTGCATTGTTTGAGCCAATTCATGGTTCTGCACCAAACCGCGCAGGCAAACAAACTGCCAACCCAATCTCCATGATACTGTCTGCGAAGATGATGATGGATTGGCTGGGCGAAAAATACGATGACAAGAAATGCTTACAAGCAGGTGTAGCCATAGAGAACGGAGTAGTGTATGCGTTGCGTAATGGCCAGTCTGTGCCAGATTGCGGAGGCAAAACCACCACCGTGGGTATGGCAGAAGCCATTGCGGCAGCCTTAACAGCAAAAAGTGGCTGAGAGCATGACAAACCAACCTCAAAGAATCATCCGAATTTTAGACACCACCCTAAGAGACGGGGAACAAACCCCCGGAGTTTCTTTAACAGCCGACGACAAAATTGAGATAGCCCACCAACTAAGCAAACTGGGCGTTGACACCATCGAAGCAGGTTTTCCCAGCTCCTCAGACGGCGAAAAAAGAATCGTCAAAGACATCGCCCACGCAGGTTTAGCCAGCCAAAACTGCGCTCTTTCCCGATGCACCAAAAAAGACATCGACGCAGCATTAGCATGCGACGTTGGCTTAATCCATGTTTTCATTCCTACCTCACCAGTCCAAATGAAGTATGCAGTTAACTTGACGCCTGACCAAGTGTTGGCTTCAGCAGTAGAATCAATTGAATACGTAAAGGCACACGGTGTAAAATGTGAGTTCTCCCCGATGGATGCCACACGCAGTGAGATGCCGTTCTTACTGCGGGTCTGCAAAGCTGCACAGGATGCAGGCATGGACAGCCTAAACGTCCCTGACACTGTGGGTATCATGATTCCCAAAACGACCGCTAAACTAATTGAAGACATAAAAGCCGTCGTCTCCGTGCCCATTAGCATCCACTGCCACGACGACTTCGGCTTAGCAGTCGCCAATAGCCTAGCAGCGGTTGAAGCAGGAGCAGCCCAAGTACATGTTGCCGTCAACGGATTAGGCGAGCGAGCGGGGAATGCATCGCTGGAAGAGGTTGTTGCTGCTCTGCATGTGATTTACAATTACAAGACCAACGTTAACACAAGGTTGCTCTACAGCACCAGCCGTCTGATCGCGTCATTAACAGGCATATCCGTTCAAGCCAACAAAGCCATCGTTGGCGAAAACGCCTTTGCCCACGAATCAGGCATACATACTCGCGGTGTAACCGAGCAGCCCCTAACCTTTGAACCCATAAGCCCCGAACTGGTGGGGCGAACCCGCAAACTGGTCGCAGGCAAACTCGCAGGCACCAGAGGCATCAAAGCGGAACTTGAAGAAATCGGCATCCACCCAAGCGAAGAGCAACTAAGCGAAATCGTCAAACGCGTCAAAGAGCTTGGCGACAAAGGTAAAATGGTCACCGACGCTGACTTGATAGCCTTAACCTCAGCCGTTATGGGTGAAGTGGTTGGTGAAGAAAAAATCGTTGACCTATGTGACATGGCAGTGGTCACAGGCATAAAAGTCATCCCCACCGCATCCGTACGCCTGACACTGGACGGCAAAGAATATGTTGCCGCAGAAACAGGCGTAGGACCAGTTGACGCCGTACTCAAAGCTATCCAAAAATTGACAGGAAACGTGGAGAAAATCCGCTTAAGCGAATATCGACTAGAAGCCATAACTGGCGGCTCAAACGCCGTTGCCGAAGTAGTCATAAAAGTTGAAGACGAAAAAGGCAACATCGTCAGCGCACGCGCCGCCCGAGAAGATATCGTGATGGCATCGGTTGAAGCAATGATAAATGGTATAAACAAGTGCCTCATAAAGAACCGTATGCAGGGAAACAAAAAGTGAAAGTATCCTACCAAGGAGAAAGCGGCGCCTACAGCGAAATGGCAGTCATCAAGTTTTTTGGCAACAAAGTGGAGCCCGTTCCCTGCAAAGATTTCCGCGACGTATTCGAATCGGTCAAAACAAGCGCTGTCCCCAACGGCGTAGTGCCCATCGAAAACTCGATTGAGGGCAGCGTCAACCAAAACTACGACTTATTCCTCGCCTACGACCTTAAAGTCTGCGGGGAAGTCGCCATAAAACTCGCCCACGTCCTCATTGCAAACCCCAACACCCACATCGAAGACATAAAAACCGTCTACTCTCATCCACAGGCGCTGGCACAGTGCCACAGTTACCTTGAGCAGCAAAAATGGGAAATCATACCCGCCTACGACACCGCTGGCAGCGTCAAACTCATCAAAGAACAAGAACTACACAGCGCCGCAGCCATAGCCAGCGAAAAAGCCGCCGACCTCTACGACATGAAAATCCTCGCCCGCGACATAGCCGACAACCCCTCGAACTACACCCGCTTCCTCGTGCTTGCCCACGAAGACGCAACACCCACAGGAGACGACAAAACCAGCATCATTTTCAGCGCAAAACACGCCCCCGGCACCCTCTACCACGCACTAGGCGAATTTGCATCCAGAAACATCAACCTGACCCGCATCGAATCCAGACCAACCAAAACACGGCCATGGGAATACAATTTTTACCTTGACTTTGAGGGACATAGAACCGAAAAACGCTGCGCAGAAGCTCTTGCTGCATTGGAGAAATATGCTGCGTTCGTAAAAATTCTGGGATCCTACCCTAGAGTAATTTAACTATCTGCTTTTCGCTTTTTTAGGTGTGGCAATCCCACAAATGCCAAGACTTCTTTTTGCTCTTTTCTTAAGCTTGTGATGTCGGCGTCCGATAGCTGCAGAAATAGGTTGGTTCTGTACAGTCTATGAACATTTTGCCATTAACATAAAACGCCGGGTACCTGAACATTTTTTTATAATCGCAGTTTCTGTCCGCTATCTTCTCCAGAATGAAGTCGACAAAGTCTTGGGGTGCTTTTTTCCATTCCATAAAAATCACTTAATCTTTGTTGGGCTGCTTACTTGAGCGTGTCTATAGGCCAAATTTGCTTAAGAATTAAATGCCTAGTCGTTTTACGTTGTTAGCGTAGAAGTTGTCCAGTATCTTGTATCCTTCGGGGTGGGTTTCGCCTTTTATTGTGATGCGTTCAGGGTGGAACTGTACACCGAAGAACAATTTGCTTTTGTATTTGACTGCTTCCACTTCGCAGGTGGCGGAATCAGCCAGTAGGTTAAAGCCTGCTACTTCGAGGCTGTCTTTTAGGACGTAATCGTTGTGCCATTGTGCCAGCGGAATAGATTGGCCCCTTCGGAATCGACTCAGGATGTCGCCTGTTTGGATAATGTTAACCTGCTCAAAGCGGTCGATGACTGGTTGCGCAAGTGCGGCGGTTTTTGCTCCGAAAGTTGAGCAGAGCAGTTGATGCCCAAAGCAGACGCCTAAAAGAGGAACTTTGCAGTTCTGAATCAGGCGCTCTACGCCATCAAATTTTGCTTTGTCCTCTGATTTGGTTATGCGGGCTTCTGAGCCGCTAATGACAACAGCGCCGATGTCTTCGCCGATTTGGTAGTCGAGCTGGATTTTTGTGTGGGGAACCGTTTTGCAGACGGTGAATTTGGTTAAGACGTCGTATAGCTGGCGTATTTCGGTGCTGTCTACGTAGCAGTTTACGAGTAAGGTTTTGGTCATTTGATTACCTTTATTCTTCTGTTGATTGGAGCATTTTGTACATGACATCGTAGCTTTTGGCAAAGTCGCTGTTGGATGTTGCCAGCTTCTTTTTAAGCTGCTCCATGCGCTCAACGATGGCTGTTACATTTTTGCTCTTGATTAATGCAAGGATTTCTTGGGCTTTACGCATAAAAAGGTCTTCCACTTCGCCTGAGTCAGCCAAACTAATCTGTACCGCGGCTAAAAGGTCAGGGGTTTCCAGTGCCGTCGCTTCCGCTAATGTGAACAGCATTTTGTAGGTTGTTCCTGCCACTTTTTTGGTTTCAGATAGATTCTTCTGCTCCAGCAATGTCTCGCAGGCTGCTAATCCCAGAAAATGCGGCAAGCCAAGCACCACTGACATAAGTTCGTCGTGTTTTTTGGGAGACATAATAAACACGTGGGCACCCTCCTGCTCCAGCCATTTTTTGTATTCTTGGGCAAATGCCTCTTCTTTGGGGTTGATGGGGGTTAGTACGTAGGCTTTGTGTTTGACGCCGGCGCTTCCGGGGCCAAAAACGGGGTGGGTTCCCAGCACCGTGGCGGTTTTAATGTATTGGTGCATGGTTTGAACTGGGGCTTCTTTGATTGAAGCGATGTCCATGACAACTTGCCCTTCATGCAGAGTTGGGCTTATGGCTTTAACGACCTCTTCGATGGCATTGATGGATACGCATATGTAGATTTGGTCGGCTTCTTGGACGGCTTCTTGGAAGTCTGTGGTGAAGTCCACCAGCAAGTCTTTTAGGGCTTCAAGCTTCTCTTTTTTTCGGTCAGCTAAAATAACGTCGTAATCTTGAGCGAGAAAGAATTTAGCAAACCAAATGCCCATTTTTCCCGCGCCGATTACGGCAACTTTCATTTTGTTGCTGCCTCACAGATTTTATCCAGACCCACCTCTATTTGGTCGTCTGGAGCGGTTAGGCTGATGCGGAAGTGTTCAGGGTAATCGCCAAAGGCTGTTCCCGGAGCCACAGCTACGCCGCTGTCAAGCAGGTTGAGGGTGAATTTTACGCTATCCAGCCCCGGCAGCTTAGGGAACACATAGAAGGGCGCATCTGGTTTGGTGAATTGAAAGCCCGCGGCGGAAAGCTTTTTGCTTGCGAGGTTGGCGCGTTGTTTGTATTTGGCTTTGATGGCTGAGGCGATTTGGTTGTGAAGTTCTAAACCTTTGTGGGCAGCGTCTTGGATGAAGACGGGCACGTTGTTTATGGTGATTTGATTAAGTTTAGTTACTTGGTCAATCAGCGTTTTGTTTGCAATTAAGTAGCCGATGCGAAAGCCAGTCATGGTAAAGGTTTTGGAGAAGCCGTTTGAGAGAATGTGTTTGTTTTCGCCTGGGTAATTAAGGATGCTTTTGGTTTTTTCAAAACTGATGGCACCATACACTTCGTCACTAAGGATTGTAACGCCTTTTTTGTTAGCAACTCCAACGATACCGTCAAGGGTTTTTGTGTCCATGGCTTTACTGGTTGGGTTGTTGGGGTTGTTTAGGATAATCATTTTTGTTTCGGCGTCAATCAGGCTTTCCAGCTTGCCTAAGTCGACTTTCCAGCCATCTTTCATTTCCGTGCGCAAAAGTTTGGTTTTGGCACCGAGGCTTTTTGCGATTAAATCGTAGGCTGTCCAGTACGGGGTTGGGATGATAACGTTGCCGCCGCCTTTTAGCATCAAAAACATGGTGGCGAATATGCCCCATTTTGAACCAGGGGTTATCACGACGTTTTCTGTTTTTACGCCGTGGATTTGGGCGATTTCCTGTCGGAGATTAAGTTCACCGTATGAAGAGGAGTATTTGGTTTTTCCTGCTTTCATGGATGCGTAGGCTGCCTCCACGATTTCGGGGGGCGTAGCCATGTCTGGGTCGCCTAGGTTTAGGCGAATTATTTTTTTTCCTTCACTTTCCAGTTTAAGGGCTTTCTCGTTTATTTCGTATAGCATCTCTAACTCTCCGTTAAGAGTTCTTTATTGTTGAACGGCACTGCACATATTAACTATTTCGCGGTAAACCGCTTCAACCTGTTCCGAATTCAAACCCAAAACTGCGCACTTCTTCCTAATACGCGTGTAAACTTGGTTTTCCCGTAAGTTGTCTTTGATGGGTTTGCCTTGGTCTTTTTTGGCAGCACCGATGGATTTGCAGATTTCGACACGTTCAGCCAGTGCTTTTAGGATTTGGTCGTCTATTGCATCTATTTTTTTGCGGAGTTGAGGTAGTTTGTCCATGTTTAGTGCTCCTTGAGTACCTTAGGGATAAAGCCCGCTCGGATTAGGTGGTCAGCTAAAGTTACGGCAACGGCGGCTTCGATGGCTGGCACTGCTTTGGGAACCACACAGGGGTCATGTCGCCCGCCTACAGTTAAAGGAGCAATCTCCATCTTGCACACGTTCACGGTTTTTTGTTCTTTGCCAATGGATGGAGTGGGTTTTATGGCTACCCGAATTAAAATCGGCATCCCACTGGATAAGCCGCCCAAGATTCCGCCTGCGTTCTGGCTTTCTGTAATGATTTTGCCCCCTTCCAACAAGTAAGCATCGTTGTTTTGGGACCCACGCATCTGCGAGGCAGCAAAACCAGCACCAAATTCAACGCCTTTAACCGCGGGAACCGCAAACACCGCCTTAGCCAAATCCGCATCCAAATCGTCAAACAATGGTTCGCCCACGCCAACAGGTATGTTTAGAGCGACACATTCCACTATGCCGCCTAAGCTATCACCTTCTTTCTTTGCCTCAATAATAGCTTGTTCCATCTCTTCAGCGCACACAAGGTCTGGGCAACGGGCAGCGGCTGCATAGCGGTTTTTGCGAATTTCTGAGGCACTAAACTGCCGTGCAGATTTTATTTTTCCAATCGCCAGCGTGTAGGCTAATACGTCAATATTGTATCTGCTGAGGAGCTTTTTGGCTATGGTTCCAGCCATGATGAGCGCGACGGTGACTCTTCCGCTGAAACGTCCGCCCCCTCGGTAATCGTTAAAGCCACCGTACCTTACTCGGGCAGGGTAATCGGCGTGCCCAGGACGCGGCAGATCTTTGATGGCTTCGTAGTCGCCGGATTCAGTTTGCTTGTTTTCCACTATGACAGTGATTGGTGCGCCTGTGGTTAAGCCGTTAAAGACGCCTGAGAGAACTTGTGCTGCGTCTTTTTCGATTCTGCCTGAGACAATTTTAGGTTCCGCAGGAATCCGTTTGTTGAGGTCTTCTTGGAAATCTGCTTCAGAGAGCGGCAGCCCAGCTGGGCAACCGTCCACCACGACGCCGACGATTTTGCCGTGGCTTTCGCCAAAGGTGGTTAGGGCGAATTCTTTACCTATCGAGTTTCCCGCCAATGATATCAGCTCCTATTTGTTTTAGATGAGTAAAGAATAGCGGATAAGACTTTCTGATGCACTCCGCGTCGGCAATTGTGGTTTTGCCCTCGGCGCCCAACGCCGCAACCGCGCAAGCCATGGCGATTCGGTGGTCGTTATGCGGGTCAATGAAGGCTCCATGCAAAACTGTGTCGCCCTGGATGGTCAAGCCATCTGCGTCAACGGTAATGTGAGCACCCATTTTAGACAACTCTTGGTAGAGTGATTGAAGACGGTCTGATTCCTTTAGCCGAAGTCTACTGGCACCAGTAATCCGCGATGTCCCACGGGCATAACATGAGAGAGCTGCGATTGCGGGCACAAGGTCAGGGATGTTTTTAACATTCACATTGATGGGTTTTAGGGGTGCCCCGTTGACTGTTATTTCGACGCTGTTTGGACAGACCGTGCCGTTAACACCCATTTGCTTTAGGATTGTTAAGATGGCTTTGTCGCCTTGGACACTCTCGTAATCGAGGTTGGTTACAGTAACGTCTGACTGGGTTATGGCTGCAGCTGCCAAAAGAAACGCGGCTGAGGAGAAGTCGCCGGGCACTTTGCCTTCGGCAGCCTTGTATGTTTGCCTTGCTGGGATGGCGATACAGTTTTGGTTTATGCTCGCTGCGACGGCATGGTGGGACAAGACAACTTCAGTCATCTTAACGTAATCCGCCGACTCCAAAGGCGAAGTTAGCGTTATTTCGGTAGCGTTTTTAGCCAGAGGGCAAGCAAACATTAAGCCTGAAATAAACTGGGAACTCACATCACCGGGGATGCTGGTCTTTCCGCCAGCGATACCGCCGCCGTCCACAAAAACGGCGTCTTGGTTGCCTACTTTTCCAGTGCGGGCTTCTGCGCCAAGGTCTTTAAGGCTGTCTATCAGGGGCTGCATGGGACGCCGCTCAATGGAACCGTGGAAAACCAAAGTTGAAGAACCGCCTGCCAATGCAGCCACAGGAATCATGAAGCGTAAAGTGGCTCCTGATTCGCCGCAGTCCACAGGTTCCTCAGATGCTTTAAGCTCGGCGGCTCCTTTAATGGTCCAGCAGCCTTCTGCCACATCAACTTCTGCGCCCAACCCAGTTACTGCGCGGATGGTGGCTTGGGTGTCTTCTGATTGAAGGGGATTGGAAACTTTAGAGGTGCCGTCAGATAGGGCGGATGCGATAACCATTCGTTGTGTGTAAGACTTTGATGGCGGTGCACAAAGTTCTCCGACCAAATACTCGGATTTTCCAACAGTTACATCCATAGCTAAAGCACCTTGGCTTTTTGGCTGTTCAGGTTTGCCTGCAGGATTTCGCCTTCAAACTCTTGCAGGGCAACTTTGACCGCATCAATTTTGTCTTTGGAAACAACCGCAGTTACTGCGGGTCCTTTCCCACAAAGCCCAGCAGCAACCGCCCCAGCCGCCAACGCGTCGACGGCGATTGTTGGGTTCTGGTTTGAGGCAGCCGAGTAAGCTATGCCATTTAAGGTTAGGGCTTCCCACAGTTTGCCTTCCAACGCTTTGTCGTAGGCGGTTTGGACTAAAGGTTTTACGGTTTGCAGCCTTGCCACATCCGAGTTTATGGTGTAAGCTTTCTGTGGCGGCACATAAAAAAGCACTACCAAATCGTCTGGCAACGGGAACTGCTTGATTATTTGCTGTTTATAATTGTCTGTGACGACTGCGCCCCCGAAATAGGATGCGCATGCATCATCAAACGCGCCTGTAACTGTGACTTTGGCGTCAAAAGCCGCCTGCACTCCGATTTTAACCACGTCTAAATCCGAGAGAGTTTTTCCCAAAGCCTCTGTAGTTGCTAGAGCCACCGCGTTTGCGGCTACACTGCTGCTTTTTAACCCGCGGGCTATGGGGATGTTGGATTGGGTTTTTACTTTTGCGCCAAAGGTTTTCTCTAAACTAAAATGCCGCAGAGCCCCAGAAACTGCTTTTTCCATGAGCAGCGTGTTTTCGTGGGGGTCAGAGGTGATTTGGGCTTGGATAACACCTGCCTCGTCGGTTAGTTCCACGGTTGCTTTTGTCCACAAATCCACTCCGAAGGCAGCGCCTTTCCCCAATGCAATTGCGTTCACAATTGTCGCGGCGCCATGCGCTAATGCTGACGCTTTTCTCGCCACATTTTACACCTTCTTCAAATGAGTTAACGCTGCCTGCCTCATAACTTCAACGGGAGCAACCTTGCCCGTCCAGAGCGAAAAGGATTCGGCACCTTGATAAATCAGCATCTCCACGCCGCTCACCACTTTTGCGCCTGCCTCTTTGGCTTCTTTGGCAAGCTTGGTTTCAAGCGGATTGTAGACTATGTCCATAACCGCCAGGTTGGAACGCAACAGTTGGGGTGGAATGGGGCTTTCGTCAGCTTTTGGTTTCATGCCAACTGAGGTAGCGTTGACAAGGATGTCGGAGTCTTGGATGCTATTTTGGACGTCAACAGGAGATAGAGAACCTGCGACCACTTTTTTGTTAAGCGATTTTTGGAGCAGCTTAGTTAATTCTTGCGCCTGCTTGACAGTCCGATTTAGAACGGCCAGTTCGTCGGCTTCTTTTGCCAATGTGTAGGCTATTGCTCTTGCGGCGCCGCCTGCGCCAAGCAGCAGAACTTTTCTGCCTTTGAGCTGCACGCCATTTTCTTTTAGCGCTTTAAGGGCACCTACGCCGTCGGTGTTGAATCCGAAGAGGAGGTTTTCTTTGTTTAGGATGGTGTTGACGCTGTTTACGATTTGGGCAGAGAGATCCACGCGGTCTAGGTGTTTGATTATGTTGGTTTTGTGGGGCATGGTGACATTTAAGCCACGGATGTTTAGGGCACGCATGCCGTCCACTGCGTTTTCGATTTCGGCGGGTTTGACTTTGAAAGCTAAAAACACGTAGTCAAGCCCCAACGCGTTAAACGCTGCGTTGTGCATGACGGGGCTTAGGGAATGCTCTATGGGGTCGCCTATAACTCCGCAGACACGTGTTTTTCCCGAAATATTCATTGCCCTATCCCCAAAATCTCGTAAGCTTTGCGCATTTCTTGGATGGTCATCTGTCCAGGTGCAGTTTGGCTTCCCTGCCCAATTGAAGCAAACGTGAAGTGCGCGCCAAACAGCGGCGAAAGAAGCCTCGAGATTCTTCCCTGCTCACCCATACAGAAACACACGATTTTGGCTTTAGTTGAAGCAAACGAAACAAAACTCAAAACAGGCAAGTTGTCTTCGACCTGTTTTGCGGTTAAGATGATTTTGCAGACACTGGCTCCACTACTGATTTGTTCAGTGAGGATTTTTTCCAACGCGGAAACCGCTAGGATGCCGTCAAACTTGTGGTAGGAAACGATGGGTTTAGCGCCCAGCGCTTTTAGGATGCTGATGGTTTCGCTGCGTCTTGAGCTGGAAAAATCAACATCCACATATTCAAAGCCGCTTTTGGCTGCGGTTGCGAGGGTTTGCTGCCGTTCGGTTT
>JBJKPJ010000070.1:0-8254 GCA_046706605.1 Bathyarchaeia archaeon
CGTCTGATAGAGTTTTATGGCCGCATGGTTGTCTTCGCGCACTTCCAAGCAACTCTGGGTGATGCTTCGCTGTTTTAATTCGTTTTCCAGCTGCTTTATCATTTGGGTGGCAACTTTTTTGCGGCGGAAACCTGGCGCTACATTTATGGTTACTATGTGCCCAAACTCGGTGTTTTCTTCTACTTCAACTTGGGCAATTATAAAACCAGCAACTTCGGTGTCTGCTTTAGCTACAAGGGCGATGGTACTGTAGTCGGTTAATAGGTACGCTATTTGCTGTTTGGTGAAAGCTTCCTGGTCAAAGCATTCCTCTTCAATTCGATAAAGTTGGTTTAAAAGTTTGAGGTTGGCTGGCTCGATTTTTATATCCATTTTCGGTTCTATGCTATTTAGGTTAGAGGGTGATTTTAGTTTTTTCGATCTCAACTTCTGGCGGCGGTGGGGGTCTTAGTTCCAGCCATTGCTGGGCTCCAAACCCAATGATGAAACGGAACCACAAAGTTATAATTCTTACAAGGATGGTTGCTGTGGCAGCTAGGGGTCCATAAATGCCCATTGAAATATAAAGTGTGGTCATTACGGCTTCGGGAAGTCCAACTTCGAATGGCACCCCAATGGGAATTGCTTTGACAGCTAAGAAGATAGCTGAGGTGACGATGATTATGCTCCATGTAACAGGGTGACCTAGAGAAATGAAAACCAAGTAGGGTATGCTTAAGCTGAAAAACCATGAAATTAAAAAGTAAAACAATGAACCCGCTATGGCTTTGGGATTGTGCCGAAACTCTGTCATTCCGTCGTGAAAATGCGCGGTAATTTCAACGGTTTGTTCTCGTAGTTTTTCCAGGTTGAGTCTTCCAAAGCTGATTTTGCAGGCAACTTTTGTTACGAAATTTACGACTTTTAATGTCCATTGCTGTTTGAACCCTAAAACAATCATCAAAATAATAATCGCAACTATGGCTGCGCCGACAATTATGATTGCATTAAAGACCAGGGGGTTGACGTTTCCGCCGAAAGTAAGTAGGACTATGCCTGCAATCAGGGCGACCACGTTTAATGCCATACCTAAAAGCCGATGAGTGTAGAGTGATGCCACGACTTTTCCGAATGGTCCACATTTGTCTCTTGTGCAAAGGTATGTTCGGGTGACTTCGCCGCTGATAGCTTGGGCTGGGACGATGGTGTCCACGTAAATGCCGTACCACACGTAAAGGTAGGCTCGGATAATTGATAGTTTTATTGATAGGTACTGGGTAAGAACACGCCACGAGAGTGCGAAAAACAAAACTTCTAGCAAGCCAAAGACTATGGCGATCAAGTAGATGAGTGGATCTGCGGTTTGCAGTTTCGCGGCGATATCAGTGACATCTACATTGAAGAGATAAATGTAGAGGAAAAACCCCAGTAACCCAAGTAATGGAAAAATGATGGTCTTCCATGTTAATTTTGGTCTGGGAAGGGCTTCCAAGGGATTTTTGCACCAGCGATAGATTTTGAGGTATAAACTACCAATTATATACTTTACCCAAATTTCGCGCTAACTGATGTGTGATTTTTTCCAATCCTCTTATTTATTGTTAGACGTTTGTGGGAGTTGAGGGTGGTTGGGTTGAATGGATTGGAATCTGGCTTGATTTTTTTGATTATGCGGAAGAGTCAAATAATGGTTTTATCCACATACTTTTTGCTGGTGCAAACAGGTTTTTTTTATTCCCCTTAAATATTAGGGGAAATGGCTATCTGTAAACTTGCACAGTAATAACAAGGTGTAAAAACTTGAGTCAAAACCAAATGTTCTGTTATCAATGTGAACAAACAGCCAAAGGCACAGGCTGCACAATCGCAGGTGTCTGCGGCAAAACAGCCGACGTAGCCAACCTGCAGGACCTTTTAGTTTACAAACTACGAGAACTAAGCCAACTCGTTATCCAAGCCCAAAAAGCAGGCATAAACACCGAGAACATAAGCCTCTTTACCGCTGAATCTTTGTTTGTTACTTTAACAAACGTGAATTTCGACCCCGAAGCAATCGCCACTTACATCAGAAAAACCGCCCAGTTCTACGAACAACTGGACAAACAACTAAACGTTAAAGTAGATTATTTACCGCTGGAAAACACTCTTGAAGGCTTGATTGCCCAGGGCAAAGCACACGGAGTAAACGCAGACACCACAATAGACCCCGACCTGCACAGCTTACAATGGCTACTTACCTACGGATTAAAAGGAGTAGCCGCCTACACGTACCACGCATATTTGCTAGGCAAAAAAGACCAGAACGTCTTCGATTTCATCCATCAAGGTCTAGTAGCTCCATTTGACAAATCACTTGGAGTTAACGATTTAGTAGGTTTAGTTTTCAAATGCGGCGAAATCAACATCCGAGCCATGGAGCTTTTGGACGCGGGCAACACAGAAACCTACGGTCACCCTGTCCCAACCAAAGTCCCGCTTGGACACAAAAAAGGCAAAGCCATCCTTGTTTCGGGACATGACCTTATCGATTTAGAAAACATCTTAAAGCAAAGCCAAGGCAAAGGCATCTACGTTTACACTCATGGCGAAATGCTTCCCACACACGGCTACCCCAAACTTAAAGCGTATCCCCACTTCTATGGACACTACGGAACCGCATGGCAAAACCAACAAAAAGAATTCGCAGCCTTCCCAGGCGCCATCCTCATGACCACCAACTGTCTTCAACGTCCCGTTGAAAGCTACAAAAACAACATCTTCACCACAGGCGTCGTCGGTTACCCAAGCATACCCCACATTGAAAGCAAAGACTTTTCTGCCGTCATCAACAGGGCACTAGAGCTGTCAGGTTTCCCAGACGACATTGAAGGCAAATCGGTTATGGTTGGCTTTGGCAGAAACGCTGTTCTTAGCGTAGCTGACAAGGTTATCAATTCAGTTAAGAGCGGCCACATCAAACGCTTCCTACTTGTTGGCGGATGCGATGGAGCAAAACCCGGACGTAGCTACTATACTGAATTCGTGGAGAAAGCTCCCAGCAACACCATTATCTTGACTTTGGCTTGTGGCAAATTCCGCTTCTTTGACAAAGAACTTGGAACAATCGACGAAATCCCACGGCTACTTGACATCGGGCAATGCAACGACGCCTACAGCGCAGTAAAAATTGCTTTGGCGCTTGCAGAAGCTTTCAAAGTCGGCGTTAATGACCTGCCACTTTCGCTGGTGCTTTCATGGTACGAACAGAAAGCCGTAGCAATTTTGCTGTCGCTTCTATACTTGGGTATCAAAGACATCCGCATTGGACCCAGCCTACCCGCGTTCATCACACCCAACATCCTCAAAGTACTGATCGACAAATTCAACATTATGCCCATCAAAACCCCTGACGAAGACCTCAAAGCAATCATGGGATAAGCACAAGCTTTCCCCTTTTTCTTTTTTTTATCTTTGATGATACCCGTAAAATTCGTACCCATTGACGTAATTATACCTGATTTGGATTATGTGCAGTAAAGCAGCTTAACTTTTCAGCTTTTTTAGGAGCCACGCCATGTTTCTGCCCAAATCATCCATGGTTTTGAGTCCTTCCTCATCTTTTTCCACATCACCCTTGCCCATGCCGACGCCGACATTCCAGTAAGAGGAGCCAGGCACGATCATTTGGCTGATGAGGAAAAAGTGGTTTATTGCGTCAAAGGTTGGCATTGCGCCTGTTCTTCGAACAGCCACAACTGCAGCGCCAACTTTGCGTTTAAAGAGGTCGTCGTTGCCTCTTGCTACAAAGCCTGCGCGGTCAATGAGTGCTTTCGTCTCGCTTGACATCATCGAAAAGTACGTGGGGGAACCCAAGATTATGCCATCTGCCTCTGCCATTTTGGCTATGTATTGGTTAACATTGTCATTGACAATTTTGCACTCGCGGTTTTTGATTTTTCGGCACATACCACAGGCAGTGCAGCCATGAATTTGCTGTCCTGCAAGCTGAACCAGTTCAGTTTCGATGCCTTCATCTTCAAGAACTTTTAGAACCCTTTTTAGGAGGATAGCAGTGTTCCCATCTAATCTTGCGCTTCCATTAAAAGCAACAACTTTCATACGAATCACTTCTACCACTAAAGAGCTGTAGTCATATATGCATAACGCATTGAGTCATCGTTTTTTCGGTCGAAACTTTACTATCAAAAATGTGATAAGCGCCAACGTAGCGATCCCCAGCGCCAACGCCACGGGGTCAAGCGGGAAATTTGGCGTGGTAATCATCAGTTGAACGGGGTTTTGCATGAGTGGATAGCGGTCTTGGTTTAGCGGGTCAATGGTATAGGGTATGTCGCCTATGCCGTCGCCATTTTGGTCAATGCCGTTATAATCACTCCAATAGTTGCCTACTTTACCGTTGTCCCAGTAGTGGGGTAATTCAGTTGCGTTGGAGGTTTCGTATCCGTAGCTACTGAATTGCACCATGTTGTTTACAAATCCGTTTTGGTAAACTGCGATATCTGATGGTATTGTGCCATTGTCGTTGTTGAAGCTGCAGAACAAACCCATCTGGTTGTTGCCAATGTAGTTTTTGGTTATGGTTTGGTTGGAACCCGAAAGCGAGATGCCCACGATGTTGTCTGAGATGATGTTTGAGGTTAAAGTGTTGTTTTTGGTCCAGATGTACATCCCGATGCTAAAGTTTTCCACAATCATGTTCCTTATTGTAACGCCATCAACATTTGTGCCTGCCAAGTCCACGCCAATTGGGTATTGGTCGGCAGTGCCGTTTGCGGCTTGGTCAGGTCCCTGCCCGATAACCCAATTAACCATGGCAGTTCCATTGTAAGGTCCAGAAAGAGTGTGACCGGCACCGTTGAGGACAATGTTGCTTTTCATGATTTTTATGGTGGCATAAATGTTGCTGGTTAGTGTGTAGACGTTTTCAACTTGCAGTATGGGGGCGTCTGATGGCGAAACCGAGCCATCAGACTGGATTATGATTGTTGGCAGCGGCGCCTGCGCAGCAGCTGGCTCACCGTACACCATAAAGGATGTGGACATTGCCAACAAAACTGCTGCAAAAACCAGAATTTTCCTGCTGCCTTTGATTGTGTTCATTATTCTCCCAATACGTTGCCGGATTTATTTAACCAATTCCTAGAACGGCAAACTGTCTTGCCTGCAAACTTGAACTGCAGGATTCGTCGATTAATGCCCAATCAACCCCGCCATTCATTGTGCTGTTTTTCCCGATATAGTTTTGCAAAACAAATCTCAAAATCAAACACGCCAACCTATCTAAGTCTATTAGACTTCTATTAGTTGATCTATGCAGAAACCATCGAGGGGTCTACTACCCTAAGAGAGGTATAGATCCTATTGGCTGAAAACCACGCTAAAACTGTGTTGAAAACCAGTCTACAGTTCTCTTTTAAAATAGTGTTCCATTAACCTGCGTGTTCCGCGCCGCATTATCTCGGATAGGGTTGCGGTGCTGATGCCCAACTTCGCGGCGAGTTCAGCCATTCCGATTTGTCGGGGATAATCGAAAAAGCCACTTTTAAGAGCTAACCAGAAAATCCGCTCTTGATTTTCGGTTAAGACATCGATTTGTTGTTGGAATTTGCCTACTTTTACCACGTTGACTTTGTGTCCTGCTTTTTTTAAGTCCTCTATTATTCCTTTGTAGGCTTCTGCGGTTGGCACCATGAAACTGTAGGTTATGATGTTGTCTTGCATGCTTTTGCCTGAAACCAAAAAAGCATCGTGCGCCAGAATAGTGTTGCAGACTTGGCAGCCTTCGCTTTCCAGCCAAACCGATGTTTTGCCTTCCACACGTCCTGAGGACGCAAGTTCTTGGGGGACTTTGTGTGCGAGGTCTTCGCCTAAATCCATGAGGTGTCGGACGGAGCCGCTTTTGGAGCTGCGTACATCCACAACTTTGAGGTGCTTAAACCCTAAAGAAGCGAGTTTTTCGACCATTTTGCATTTTTTATTCTCTATCTCGATTACTACTTGATAGGGCTCACGCCAAGCGTCAACCAATTTGTTCCCCTTGCCACAATATTCAGTGCTACATAGTTAAATAATTTGACCTGTCACCAAAAAAATTGCGGATGTTTAGTGTTAGTGTTTTTAGGAGGGTGGTTATGTGTGTTGGCTCCCATTAGCCATCCGTATCGAGGAGAAAGGAGAAGGCTTCGAAAACGGAAAAAGTTGTTTTGGCTACTGGTGTGCCTTCAACCTTAACCATTTTTCCTCCATCACTAACATGACTTAAGATGCTGCAGAAATGTTATAAGACTTATGAACAGAAAATAAAAATTGGGAATATGAATTTAGCCTACAGCTAATGTGCCCTCAAGAATGCATCGTTCGGGAACATTAAGCTGCTTGGACAGCCACATCTTAATCACCGAGGAAAGCTTGGGCAGTACACCACTGTAAGTGATGACTTGATTGCCTTTGAGCGCGGTGGCTTGAAAAACTTTGTTTTCCTCTTTAAAGTTAAAAGAAACCGTTTGGGCCCCTGCGGCTAAACCTATAAAATCTGCCCATTGGATACAACGCAAGTTAACTGATGGACCAGCTTGTGTCACTGTTGCAATAGCAGACGCGGTTTCAACCTGTTTTTCGGCAGGTGTAACTACCAACGTTTCTCTGGATGCCTTGGATAGTTGCCCGATGAAACCTGTGACTTCTTTTTGTAGGGTGTCCATTTTTTCTTCTACTTTCTCGACTTTTTCTTTTATCTCGCCGTTGTCTCCCATTTGATCGGTAACTGTAGCTAATTCGTTGATGAGTTTGTCTAAGTCTTTTTCATGCTCTTTGAGAACGTTAACGATGAAGTCTAACGCCTCTAAAGCGTCATCTTTTGATTGTGGATTTTTTGCCGTTTAATCTACCCCCACTTTGTCTGACAACTCAATAAGCGCTTTGTATAAATAAATATAGCGAATCGAAAAGCAATATCACAGTGTAGGCACAGCTATACTTATTTGCAATTCAATCTGAAAATGGAGATTAAAAAACTGTCTTGAGTCAATTTTTTCCATCAAGGGAACTTTAATTGTTCTTTAACCAGCGACCTTGCTTGCTCAATTCCGCCAGCACCATCAGCGTCAAAAGTTGCTTTGTCCAAAACAGCATTTAATGCATCCGATTCAACCTTAAAGCTAGATGTGGCAGCTAACTCCGAAAGGGCATCTTCCAGTGCCGACGCTTCTTTGCTAGTTTCTTTTTCGCCTATAACCTTGGCAAAAACTAAGTCATTTAACGTGTAGTAAACGTAAATGGCTGCTTTTGCGCTTTCAAAGTTGGGGTTGGACTCTTTTATGTCCTCTTCAGGTTTTAGGGCATTGAAGTATTGATAGATTGCTTTGAGCACATTGAAGGTTGAGTCTGCCACTTCTTTGGGAAGTTGGGTTTTGACGGCATCTATGATTTTTGAGAAATCCACCTGCAACGGCGCAACGGTTTGCCCCGTAACGTTCAAGCCGCCTCCGAGTTCTTTTGCGTCATTTTCCAGAAGTGCCCAGTTGACTCTTTTTTCATGCAGCTTCATCAAAATGTCAAACAGCAAATCTACAGCGTCTGCCGAGGCGATGAGAGCTGCGGTGAGGTCTTGTTTTCTTTGGCTGATTTTTTCGTTTAGACTGATGGTGTTGCTTTCGTTTTCCTGTAACGCCAATATTTGGTCACGCAGGCTGCCAAAGTTTTCTGTTTTCTTTACATGAACAAAACGGTAAGCCACGTCGTTCCATGTCAGGATTAACTCGTTGCCTGAGGACTCTATGTTTTTGATTTCGGAAATAGGAATTTCTCCAACAGTTACCCAACGCTTCTTGAACAGCCCTTTTGCTGCGAGAAGCTTGACTTTCCCATCTGTCACCTCGTATTTTTCGACGTTGGTTGCTTTGGGCTTTTTTGGTTTTTGTTTGGGTTTTTCCTGTTCTTCAGTTTCGGGGGCAGGCTGCTGTGTATTTTCGAGTTTTTTCTTTTTTCCAAAAAGAAACATGGGAACAACTATAGTGGTGATTGCAGGGGTAAATGACGCTGGGTTTTTTTCTTGCTGGGCGGATTTACTTTTCATTGCGTTCGTCTCTTCTATCTAATTTTAGGTTTATAAATTGATGTGTAACTCAACCCAAAAGCCTAAGCGCCTATACAGGTTAGCGGGGGTTCCATATGCATTTGATTGCGCCTGTATCGCAGGCTAAGATGCAGGGGGATTTACCAGTTTCAGGGTGGCAGGCGCTGCAGGTGTATTTGATTTTTTTTCGTTGCTCCTCTG
>JBJKPJ010000071.1:0-7259 GCA_046706605.1 Bathyarchaeia archaeon
GGCGGGTGCTCGTTGGATAAGCATTTCGAAGGCTTCACGGACTTCTTGAGCTGAATTGATGTTAAGGATAACTCCGCCTGCATCGCTTTTGTGTACGATTTGAGGTGACAAAATCTTTAGTACAACGGGAAAACCCATGTCCTGCGCGTATGCGACAGCTTCTTCAACGCAGTTTGCAGCGGCGGTGCGCACTACTGGGAAATTGTAGTATTTTAGGACTTTTTTTGCTTCATCTTCAGTTAAGATGTCTCGGTTTTCGAAGGCGGCGTTTCGTAGAATTGCCATGATGGGTCGCCGTGGGGGAGCTGTATCGACTGGTAGCTCTTCTGGGGTTTCGTAGAGCAGGTCAACGTTGCGTTGGTAATTGTACATGTACGTGTATGTTCGGATGGCTTGTTCAGGCGTTGAATAGGTAGGTATGTTGTTTTCGTTTAGAAGAGCGTTTGCATCTTGAACGGCTCCAAAACCCATAAACGAGGTAAGGATTGTTTTGTTTTGGAAAGCCTTGTTTTTCACAAGGTCAACTATGCTCTTAACGATTTCAACGGAGCCTGAAACAGCCTGTGAAGTGAAAACAATCAAGATGCCGTCGATGTTTTCGTCGTTTAAGCAAGCTTCAACCGCCGCTTTGTAACGGTCAAATTTTGCGTCTCCCAAAACGTCAATTGGGTTGCCATGACTCCAAAACGCAGGCAAAACCGCATCAAGAGAATCCAGAGTTTTTTGGCTTAACTTTGCCAATTTACCGCCAGCCGCAATTAACGCATCAGTAGCCATAACGCCAGGTCCACCAGCGTTAGTTATTATTGCAAGTCTTGGACCTTTGGGCAGTGGTTGGGTTCCTAAAACTTCTGCAGCGTTAAATAAATCCGCTATCTCGCTGACCCGCACAACGCCTGCACGTTTGAAGGCAGCGTCGTATATGCTGTCTTCGCCTGAAAGTGAACCTGTATGGGAAGCGGCGGCTTTTGCACTTTCTGAGAACTTGCCTGATTTTACTACAATGATGGGTTTGGTTCTTGCGAAGTGTCTTGCGGCACTCATGAATTTGCGGGCTTCAGTTATACCCTCAACATACATAAGGATGCTTTTTGTTTTTGTGTCCGAACCAAAATAATCAATTAAATCGCCAAAGTCCACGTCAATCATGGAGCCCACAGAAACAAAGTTGCTAAAGCCTATGTTCTCGTGGATTGCCCAGTCAAGAATTGCAGAGCCCAAAGCCCCGCTCTGTGAGAGGAAAGCAATGTTGCCTGGTTTTGGCATCTTGTCTAGAAAAGTGGCGTTGAGGTTTTTTCTGGGGCGGATTATGCCGATGCAGTTTGGTCCGACAACGCGGATGCTATATTTTTTTGCAATTTCCAATATTTTGTCTTCTAAGCCTTTACCTGTTGGACCTGTTTCTTTAAACCCAGCGGAAACAATGATTACGCCTTTAACGTTTGCTTTTCCGCATTCTTCCATCACGTCGGGAGTTGTTTTGGCTGGGGTAGCTATGATAGCTAAATCGATTGGTTCAGGAATTTTGTCAACTGAAGGGTACGTTTTTACTCCTAAAATTTCGGACTTACGGATGTTAACGTAGTAGACTTTGCCAATGTAACCTTTTTCAGTGAAGTTTTTGACTATTGAAAAACCTACTGAACCTTCAACGTCACTGGCGCCGATAATGGCTACCGATTTAGGATTAAAAATTTTGTCAAGGTTTGTAGTGCCCAATGTTGTTCCCTGAATAGGGGCGTGTAAGGTGCATAAAATAAAGTTTATTGCCTAAGAAGCAAAATTTCCTGAATATAACGGCATTGTAAACCCAAAATGGATTTGACACTGTCAATCCGATGGGTGCGGGCGGAAATTACTGGAAATACTTCTTAATCTCAGCTAATTCAAAAAATAAATGCAAGGTAGCTTTTTATCTGCTGGAAACCTCACCTTGTTAGGTGTCTACATGTCTTCAAACCCACTTGACAAATATAGCGAATTTGACCCCAAACTCATCGAACACTACGAAAAACTACAAAACCTATCCTATTCTGAGGGCGCCCTGTCCGCCAAATTCAAACTGCTAATCGCCTTTGCGATTGATGCGGAAAATGGAGCTGTACAAGGAGCCATCGCTCTTGGAAGTAGAGCCCTGAAGATGGGTGCCACAAAAGAAGAACTCCTCGAAGCCCTCAGAATAGCCTACCAAATCGGAGGAAACAAAGCACTCTTCACTTCAGCACAGGTCCTGCAAGCCATCTTCAAATAAGCCCGCATCCCGCCGATAACAGCAAAGCCGCCTGCTTTTGCTGGGTAAGCGTTTAAATGCCACAGTGGAAGATATGTGTGTGCCAACAATATTTTTATGTTGGACACAACCCAAAAGTCTTGGGCTGGGGTGGCCGAATGGTTCAGGCGGTAGCCTGCAGAGCTGCTCTATATGGGTTCAATTCCCATCCCCAGCTCCACGGAATACATCCCCAGCTTTTGGGTGATAAAGTTTTTAGTCATTTTATTTACGCTTCCTGAATAGTTTTACTGTTGACATTTCGCAGACGTACTCAAACCCTGCCTCGATAAGGTCAGTCGCTTCTTTAACGTTTGCTGCGGCTTTGCATACGTAGTCATCGTTTTGAAAGGTTACCAGCTGTGTATAGATTAGAGTATTCTTGATGTTTTTGTGCCCGAGTAGTCGCATAACGTGAAGGATGTCTTTGGTTTTATGGTATTCCATAGTTGCTTTCCAGTGGCGGAATGTGTGAAAGGTTATTTGGTTGATTCTTGGGTTTTGAAGTTTGTTGGCTGTTCTTTTTCTTTGCCTTACATAGCTGGTTCGGTATCCTCGCAAATCGTAGGTTCCAAAGATCTTAGCTGATTTCTTCGGTAGCAGGTTTATCATCGCCAAAAGTTTGTTGGATACTTTGAACATGCGTGCGTGGCTGCCTTTTTCTGGTGTGATACTTAGTGTTGTGTTAACGAAGTCTATGTCGGTCCATTTGAGGTTCCAGGCTTCGCCTACTCTCATTCCTGTTTCTTTAAGTGATTGGAGCAGGGCTGCTGTTTTTTCTCCGCATCCGGCGATGAGTTGGTCGATTTCTTGTTCTGTTGGTATGAAGGGTATTTTTTCGATCCTGCGATATTTTGGTGGGTCCCATTTTCCGCCAGCCATCGTTAGAAAGTTGCTGTAGGTTTCGACAACGTATTCTTTTCTTCCTGGGCTCCAGCTCTGTTTTGCTAAGACTTCTTTGATTGTTTCTGGGTCGAATAGACAAGCTCCGAGGTTTACTAGGCGTTTTAGGATTTTACCTCTGCAGAATATTGTTGATTTTGCATATCCCTGCTTTAGCATCCAGAATTCGTATTCAACGATTTTTCCGTTAGCTGCTGATGTATCGCTTCCCCGCAGAACTTTTATTGTTTGTTCTGCTGCCAAGTTTTTCGTCTCCGTAACGCATATTTGGCCATGAGTAACTATGTTGTTTGGGCTTTTTAATGACTGCGTTTCAACGGTTTCAACACTTCTTTCTGCTTCACGGAGTTTTTGTAGGTCATTTCTGTCTTCAAAACGGTGTCCGCAGTCTCGGCAAAGCCATCTTTGAACTTTTACTTCGAAAATCGTGTATCGATTGCCATCTCTCCAAAGGTTTTGTGAGCTACATTGTGGGCATAGGGGGCTGGTGCCGGCAGAGCCGTCTGCTTGCTCTGACTTACAAGATTTTGAACCGGCTTTGGTGCCAAACATGACATCGGGGGTTGATGCGTTTAATGTAAGCTCAGCCATTCCCTCCCACCTCTAAAACATTTGTTTGCTAAGATTTCTTATGGGGCTTTTTTGTTGGCTTTCATTTCGACGATGTTCCAAGGAATCCGTGAAACTAATCCGCAGCCCCGATAACGCAAATAAAACTTTTCATCAGGCACAACTAAGCTGCCAATGTGTAGTATTCTTTGTCTATGTATTTTCACGTAGCACGCGCAGGCTTCGCCTAGGCAGTTGCTGTTTTGCTGCTGTGGGTGTGCAGCTGCTAAAGGGCAGATCTTCATTTTGACTCCTCGCTACTTGAAAAAATCTTCGTCACGCATGTTTTCGCAAACTCGGATGTAGCGGTGTTTCTTGCAGAAATCCAAGATATCATTTAGCAATTTGTCGTTGCCAAACTCAAACTCTTTCTTGTATCCCACTCGTCCGGTTTGGACCCTGATTTCTATTTTTCCATCGTTATCTAGTAGCTGGTAGAACCCTAATTTTTCTCCAGCATATTCAGCAAGGACCTCCCAGTCCTCAATAATATTTACCACTTGATTACACCTAAAACTATCTTGCGCCGAAAAAATAAAGGAATTCTGGCACCCGCAAAAAATAGTATTTTTTATTGCACCCTCCTGGGAGCCTATTTTTTAGGCTTAGTTTTCGGTGGCTTTGTCCTTCGTTGGGCTTGTTTTTGTTTTAGCGCAAGATATTCTATTGCGGTTTCCTCATCCATATCATTGAAAAATTGTTGAAAATCAGTAACATCATAATCCAGTGCTGCAAAAGCTTTGAAGGTTGCCTCATAAAGAATGCCTTCACTGCCAGGCTGCGTCTTTCTTACACCCACCTCTTTAAGATAGCCCTCTTCCGTGAGATCCTTGATTTTAATTTTAATTGTATTGTAGCGAGTTTTTTTGAACCCCATTTTAAGCATGGCTTTGTGGACGTCATATTTTACGAGGGCTTCCTTAGACAAAATGCGGAGTATAGCGTAGGTTAATTCAGGTTTTCGGCCTTTGAAGATAGCTAGCTCTTTGCCTTTACAGCTCTTCCGTGCCACCTCTGCTGTCCTCTTCCCCCGTTGCAGAGTCGCCTTAGCCGAGGTAGCTTATCACACTAACCCAAACAAAACAGGCTCTTACGTCTGGGGCAAAATTAGTTTATTCATGTCTAGTCTAGAAATGCCCTGAGGCAAAATTCGAAAAAGCGCCTTTAAATAGCAACTTTGCTACCCTCATGTAAAAATCGCCGAGTGACCGCTTTATCTGAAACAATTTTTGTCGGTGTTTTATCGAGGGTCAATTTAGAACATTTCTAGACTAGTAGCGTTTTGACGGGGACATTTCTAGACTAGCCCCCATGAAAACAAAGAATAATTTGGGTTTGTGGGGAGCGGTGAAGATTATACTTGTTTTTTGTCGATTAGCATTATGTGGGTTGTGTTGCCTTCTCTTGTGGCTTTAATTTCCAATTGCCGGTCCCGTAGGCATCGCAAAAACTCATGCAGCTCCTTGGGAAAACGCATACAAACCTCCTCATACTCCCTAAGACCCTTCTTTCCAGGTTTCTTAACGATATAGAAGCCAATCTTAACCATACGCTCACTTTCCAGTGGGTTGCAAAGAAAGCAGCAGCTCCATTGCCTGCATTTTGCCCTTTTCCGTAATTTGTACAAGCGGCTCCTCATCCACGGATGGATTGTAGACTATTTTTACAAAGCCCAATTGCTGGAACTTGCCCAGAAGAGGCGTAACATCGATTGAACCCTTAAGCTTAGCAGCTATTGCTGACAGCTTAATTCCACGACTGCAAACTTCAACGGATGGCGCCTCTAAATCATCAAGCCTACCCAGAAGGCTGCCGTCTGTAGTTTTAGACATGCGTAACCTCGCCTTCTTTATGCAACGATTCTTCTATCTGACGCTCAAGCTTCAGGATCCTAACCTGCTGCCCAAGCAAAATACTCATAACCATAGGCTCAAAGACTATCGGATTAGTCGCACAACTGCTCTCGGACGCATAACTGCGGCACATATCCATAAGCTCCTCAAACGCCTCCCGATCAGGCCTACGCAAAGCAAAAGCAAACCCCTTCCACCGACTAATCTCACCCTCCAACGCCATCCTAAAAGACTCAACAGTCTTACCCATAACAAACCAAACCTCCACACAAACAAGCTAAATTCTGTTTCATATGAAATCACTTAGGGCACACGCATCAACCAAATTGCATTTAAAGCAAAAGGACAAACAACATTTCACAGTAGTAGAGAGGGCAATAAAAGTAAATTTGAGATTATAGCCCTAGGACCAATCCCAACACAATTCCAGCAATTATGTTTCCAACTATTATAGCAACTATCGAATCTTTTACTCGTTTTTTCATATTTCCAATAATTAGTTTGTTATTTCCATAACCCTTAATTGCAGTATCCCAGAACAAGCTTGAAGCTGCCGAAGCCAACAGAACTATTGCCAACATAAATGCTATGTCTATCACTGAAATGGTCAATAATGACATAGGGTTTAGATTCCATTGATCAATAGGAATTTTTGCTATAATCCCATTCGTTAAACCTGAATAAAGTAAATAACCAGAAATGATAAGGAGGCCCACACTTAGTAGGCTTCCAACCCTAAACAAGGCAGAAGTCTGAGACAATTCATCTTTGGATACTACAATTGTTTGTTTTACGAAACTTGATGAAAGGTCTATGTAAACTCCGAGCGCTATAAGTGATGCTTTGGAGTTAAATCCAGGTTGACCTAATAATTCATTTGTAGCTCTTTCAGTCTCAGTAGCACTTAAATTTCTATAAAAGTTTTCGAGACAGGAGGTAACAAGCTGTCTATTTTGAACAAGTGAATCCTTGGATAAAAATTCTTTATACTGCCAAGCAACCCAAGCATAGTAAATTTTGTCAAAGTAGTTTATTGAATCATTCGAAAGTTTGGAGAAGCAGTGCTGTACTAGTAATTGCAGTTCTTTCTTTCTATTAGTCGCATCAAAAAATAGTGCTGTGAAGACCAGCTTTTTGGCGTCATTGAATACCGTTTCCCCTTCAAACTTTCGGCTAATCCAATTAGCCAATTCCTGATTAAAGCTGTAAATTTGTTCATATGTCGATAATGCAACCATAACAGAGAAAGTGTAGTTATGGAAGAAGTGGTTGTCCTCAAAATGTTGACTTAGAGTTTGATCGATTTTTTCAGGCTTAACCAGAACTTTCAGTTTCTTCTGAGTATTAAGTGCATAGTGACCAAAAATAGCTGAAACCAGCTCACGATCAATAAATCGACTGAATGAATTTCTATTAATTTTCTCATCTATCCAAGTGTTAGTTTGCAGAATTATATCGTCTATTGCAGGGCTTTCTAGTTTGTTCTTTAGAGAGAAAAACAGTAATGATGTCAGACCGATTGAATCATTATTCAAAGTATTGTGCAGTTCTTTATTTGCGATTTTAATCGCTTCGATTCTGTCCAGAAAATTTTGCGAGTGCTATCTCAGAACAGGCAAATGCAA
>JBJKPJ010000072.1:0-2480 GCA_046706605.1 Bathyarchaeia archaeon
CCTACAGCCTCACCAACATCAGCACCCGCGGGATTTAGCACGGCAGCATTAATGCTTGTAACCATAATTATTGTGGTTGCAGTCTTGGCAGGCGTAGTAGTTATCGCGTTTACCAGAAGCCGCCTCAACAAACCCCAAACCCAACCAACCAGCTGAAAACACAGCTGGCACTCTTTTTAAAATTCATATCGAAAAAGGGGTAGGGGTAAAAAAATAAAATAGGAAATTAGATGGGGTAAGCTCCGCAGGTTTTGCAGAACTGGATTTTGGTTTTAATGTAGCTCTTGCACTTGGGACATTGCACGGCGCCTTCGACTTTTGGAAACACATCTTTGGGTTTACCGAATTTCTTTCGGAAAACTTCGTAGTAGAGCAGTTGTTCTTTGTCTTGGATTTCCACGTCGTCTTCAGCTTTGATGGCATTAACTTTTTCTTGGTACTCTTTGTCACTGATCATGTCATTAAAGTAGGTGCGCAGTGTTTCGGTTCCGGTGCCTGCTTCAAGGGGCGCTTTGGGTCGCCAGATGATGTCTTTGGGGATTACGTCTTCGTAAGCTTTGCGCAGAATCCATTTGCTGTATTTTACGCCGTTGTACATGTTGATTTTATATTTGATTGGCAGCTTCATTGCCCAGTCCATGAATTCAGGGTCGCGGTAGGGTGCCTTGATTTGCATATCTAGAGATTCAGCCATGGGGAACGAGGAGAAGCCCATTTCTGCCCACATTTCCTGCTGCTTTACGGCGAATTCTGATTCGGAGAGGTGAAATTGCCAGGGGTACCCGAAGAGTTCGTCTAATGCGTCGCCGGTGAATACGGTTTTTATGCCTTTGGGTTTTAGGAGTGTTAAGCCGATGAAGACGGGTAGGCTGTTTCGGATTTCCATTGGGTCGTATTTTTTGAGCGATTCCACGACTTTGGGGTAGAATTTCATGACATCTTCTTTGCCGAATTGGTAGGTTTCATGTTTTAGGTGGAGTAATTCAACCATCCTTTTGACGTATTCAGTGTCTTTGGGTTGTCCGTGTTTGAAGGCTAGGGTGAGGCAGGGTATGTTGGGTTTGTATTTTACGGCTTCGTAGGCGATGATTTGGGTATCGGTTCCGGCTGAGAAGAGGAAACCGTCTGCCATGTTTTTTTGTACAACTTTGTTTACTAAGGTTTTGACTTGAGGTATAAGCTTGCTTACTTCTGATTCATTTAGCGTCAACTTTTTTCCCTCACTTTTACAGTGTTTGTCGCTTGCTGCCTATTAAAGTTTACCGTATGCATATAAAAGCTGCCATTTACTAAACATCCGTGCTGAAAGCACCAACAATATTGAACAAACATCTATACACCCAACCCATTTAGCCACCAAACAAATCCAAGCAACTACCTTTAAATGCTCAAAAACAAAACTCAATATACCAAAACGAGGAAAACCCCTTGAAAGTATGCATCCTCCACATGAAAATCCGCAGCACCCTACAAGACAATCTAACCGCCGCAAAAACCGCCATCCAAAATGTCGCAAAACAAAAACCAGACATAATCGCCCTACCCGAATACTTCACCGTCCCAAACTGTCTAGCAGACTTCACCAGCGCCGCAAAAATCAGCCAAGAAACCTGCACCAAAACACTCATCTTCTTGCAAGAAGCCTCCAAGACAATAGGCAGCATCTACCTTTTAGGCGGAACAGTCCTCGAAGAAGACAACGGCAAATACTACAACACAAGTACACTTTGGAGAGATGGCAAGTTGCTGGCAAAATACAAAAAAATCAGCCCCATCAAAGCCGAAATCAAAGCAGGCGTCTCCAAAGGGTCCACGCCCATAGTTGTGGACACGGAGCTCGGCAGGTTGGGAATGATTGTTTGCGCCGACACTTTCAACCCAGATGTAGTCAAAAAGGTCGCCAGTATGGGTGCAGAAATTCTCTCGTTGCCTGTCGCCGCCATGGGAACCCACCCAACAGTTGAAGGTCACCCCCTGACTGTTGGAATTGCACGCAACTTCGGCTTCTACATCCTCAAAGTCGGCAACGTATGCTCAAACATGCGGGGCGGAAGAAGCGCCATCATTGCGCCTTGGGGCGTCCTTGGCGAGGTCACGGACTCACCTGAAGACTCCATTTTAAGTGCAGATTTAGACATGGAAGTACTACGAGATTATCGAAACCAACTCAATAAATCTTAGCCCAACCATCCACGATTCGTTTCATTTCAGCAAAATCATACTGCTCTAGCCAATCACGAAAGTCACTGTTCTGGACAGCAAACCTAGCAACCTGCCGCGCATTCTCTGAATCATGCACCAAAAACAAAACTGCGTCAATTTTGTGACGCGAAACATACGCCACCGTTTTCAAGAGGGCGACGAGTTTTTCGTCGGTGGGCATTTCTGCGCTAAGCTCTAGCACGACGGGCTGCGTTAGTGTTGCAACAAAGTCGCGGGCAATTTAATCCACCCAGTAAGTAGTAAAGTAATCCCTTAAG
>JBJKPJ010000073.1:0-9660 GCA_046706605.1 Bathyarchaeia archaeon
CAAACTGGGTTTAGACAGTTATTCAGGTGCAACTGTTGCTCTCAAAGCAAACTACAATAGCGCCGACCCGTTTCCTGCTTCAACCCACATCGATACACTGCGGGCAATTGTGGACGGCATCAAAAAAGCGGGGGCTGGCTCGATTACGTTAGCGGAGAGAAGTGGCATGGGCGACACTGATGTTGTGCTGGAACACATGGGCGTGGTGGATTTAGCCAAGGAATTAGGTTTTAGTACGATGGTTTTGGATAACGTAGACAAAGAGGACTGGATAAAATACGAACGCAAAGACACCCACTGGATAACAGGTTTTTACATGGCAAAACTCTTTCACGATGCCGACAAAATCATCCAGACCTGCTGCCTCAAAACCCATCGATACGGCGGCGACTTCACGATGTCTCTTAAAAACTCCGTGGGTTTAATTGCGAAAAAAGTTCCAGGCAGCATGTTTGACTACATGTGGGAACTGCATAGCTCACCTTTCCAGCGGAAAATGATAGCGGAAATAAACCTCCACTACAACTTGGATTTTGTAGTGATGGATGCCATAAAAGCGTTCATCACAGGCGGACCAGAAAAAGGCACCATTGCGGAACCAAACTTGTTGCTTGCAAGCCGAGACCGTGTAGCCATCGACGCTGTAGGCGTGGCGATTTTAAAAATGTACGGCACCAAAGGAAAAGTTGGCGAACTGAAAATTTTTGAACAAGAGCAAATCAAACGGGCAGCAGAGTTAGGGTTTGGCGTTAAATCTAACGCTGAAATCTCGCTGGTGCCCTTAGACAGCGAAAGCCAAGCTGACGTGGAGCGCATCAAGCAGGTTTTTTGCGAGCAGATTGCTACACCTTAAGACCGCTTAGGATGTCTGGTTTGTCGGTCGCTATGCCGTCAACGCCTTTCTTTGCCCATTCTTGGGCTTCCTCTTTGGTGTTTATAGTCCAGACTATGACTTTTAATCCGTTTTGATGCGCCTTCTCGACATTGGCGGTATGGACAAACCTGTAGAGACCAACCAGGTAATTTGTCTTCAACTCCAAAGCCGCTTTAAGGGAATTACTGTGCTTTGCATAAATCAGTCCTGTCGCTATGTCTTTGTCTTTTTCTCTAACTGCTCTTAGGGCATCTTCAAGAAAAGACACCAAAACCACGTTTTTCTCCAAACACCGCTCATGCACCGCCGCCAACACCTGCTCTTCGATACCTGTTTCTTTTAATTCAATTACCACGACGACTTTTTTGCCTAAAAAATCCAGTGCCTCCTCTAACGTAAGAATCGTCTCGCCGCCTTCCATGGACAGGTCTTTGATTTGTGCCAGCGTAAGCTCGCCCATTGCGCCTTCGCCGTTGGTTGTCCTCTTCACATCAGCATCGTGGATTACGACTATTTTGTTGTCTTTGGTTTTGCGCACATCCAGCTCGACGGCGTCTACGCCGATTTCAAGGGCTTTTTTATAACTTGTCAGAGTGTTTTCGGGCGCATAAGAGCGTGCGCCACGATGACCAATACGCAACATACCTTGAACTAAGCAATCCAAAACTAATAATTTGCTGAGCCAAAGCCGTGCGCCCGCGTTGAAAAAACTGTATCGGAGCGAACCCTTATTTAGCTACTTGCTCACTCAAAGTTGGTGTAGCCCAGTGGACTTTCAAGAAAAAATTGTCTTCAACCCCATCGGCTATGTGAAAACCAGCGCAGTTGGCGAACAAGTCCGAGACAAAAATGTCAGTTCCCAGATTGTTTTGCGTAGCAATTTGGTTGATGCGTTAAGTGGAATTTCTGATTTTTCGCACCTGTACGTGCTGTTCTACCTAAACCAAGTCACATCAAAAGAGCGGGAAACGCTAAAGGTTCATCCTAGAGGCAGATGGGATATGCCGTTGACAGGGGTTTTTGCTGCCCGAACCATGTTTCGCCCAAACCCCATTGGCTTGACGCTGGTTGAGTTAGTTAGTGTGAAGGAAAACGTTTTGACGGTGAAGGGGTTGGATGCTTTTGACCAGACGCCTGTGTTAGATATTAAGCCTTATGACTTCTGGGATATAGCCAGAGACGTCAAGGTTCCTGATTGGTGGAAAAAACTAAGCGCTGACAAGCAAACCTAAAGTAGCTCGCCAACACCATACTTTGCATCTATAATCGTCAACAGCGCTTTTCTGAGCGCTTCATCCTGCAATGTTTCAGCTTTTAGGTTTCCAAATGCTGTTGCCAGTTCAGGATCCTGCACCACGTCTCTTAGCCAATTCTCGAAATCTCCTCTATATAGATGGAACTCCAACGCATCCGAAGGTATCTGCTTGATTTGTCTATAGAATTCTTCCAGCGAAGATGCGGAGAAGCCCAAGGGTTTATTCACTTCAATATAAAAGTTAAATTCAGTTTCCTTGTTTGTTGGTGTAGAGATTTTTAGGGCGTTTTTGCCTTTCTCTGCCAAGCCGTATCCGCTGCCGACTTTGCGTAGGAAACCTTCATTGGCAAGTTTTTGAACTTCTGCTATGGCTTCGTTTGGGGACAGGTTTACGGCTTCGGCGAACATTTGTAGGTCCATGCGGTTTGTGGCTTCATTCATAATTTTTAGGATTTTGATAGGTGTCTCTTTCAAAAGTTTCGCCTCCATAAGGGGAATATTTGGTTGTGGAAACTTAAATGTTTTAAGTTGCTGATAAGTTTATTTAACCATAGAACCTAAACAGTAAAAACTGGGAAAACTATGAACACAGGGTTTATTCTCGTTTTAGTTACAACTGCCAACCAAACAGAAGCCGAAAAAATCAGCCAAACCCTGCTGCAGGAGAAGCTCATTGCCTGCGCCAACATCATCAATCCTGTGTCGTCGCATTTTCATTGGTTAGGAAAAATTGACACAGTTGAGGAATGTTTGGTTTTGATGAAGTCTCGACTGGATTTGTTTTCGGATTTATCTAAACGGGTTGGGGAGTTGCATAGTTATGAGATTCCTGAGGTTTTGGCTCTGCCAATCCTTGATGGAGCAGACTCATATCTGGATTGGATGCGCAAGACGCTTAAAAGTTAATTTATGCACTTTTGCACCAACTCAAACTCAATGTACCCCAGAAGAGATGTAAAAGCCATTAACAGCGCTAAATTGAGGCATTTTTTTCAAAAGATAAGTCGATAGGTTAGGTGTACTGGCAATATAGGAAAGTTAAAGGTCCGGACTGTTAATCAAGAAGAGTTGACTACTGGCAGTCAAGGAAGGTTTACGACGAGCATTTCGAGATTTTAGCTTTTAATATTGATGTACGTTTTTGTACAGATAAGCCTTAAATAATGCATTACAGTATGGTTGTGAACTAATGGAGCATGATAATAATGGGGAATCGTATTTGGCACCAAAAAAACCCAAACTAAACCAGAAAATCCCCTAAACATCCAAAAAATCACCCTGACCCAAACACCCATAGAAGTTTTCTCCAAACTCCAAAACAAATACCAAAGCGCTTACCTTTTAGAATCCATCGAAGGACCACAAAAACTCACCCAATACTCATTCATCGGCTTTAACCCAAAAACCACCATCCAAGTCACAAACGGCAAAGCAAAAATTACCAACCACCAAACCCAAAAAACAACCACCCAAACAACCAAAGACCCCCTCGAACTAATCCAAGCCCATCTAAACGCTGACACCCAACAAAACACCCAGTTCCGCTTTGTAGGCGGCGCAGTCGGATATCTCTCATATGATGCAGTGCGCTACTGGGAAAAGCTGCCCCAAAAATTCAGGGCAGATGCTTTTCCTGATGTAGAAATAGGCATTTTTGATGACGGCATAATCTTTAATCACATAGAAGGGCAGGTCTTCTACTATTTCCGCGGCGAAAACCGCCTTACCCAAGTCCAAGACGTTCTAAACCAGCCCTCCGAGCCAGCACCGTTTTCTTATACGCAGCCGAAAGTGGAAACCAAAAAGGAACAGTACGAAAGAGCAGTGGAGAAAGCCAAAGAATACGTTAATGCAGGCGACATCTTCCAAGTGGTCCTCTCCAAACGTTACCTTTTCCAGATAAACGGCAGTGTGATCCCCTTCTACGAGGCTCTGCGCGCAATCAACCCCTCTCCCTACATGTATTACCTCAAGTTTGGCGACCACCAAGTTGTAGGTTCCAGTCCTGAGATGCTAATCCGCGTGGACAACCGCATGGTCGAACCCTTCCCCATCGCAGGCACAACATCCATCGCCAAAACCCACGCCGAAAACACCAAACTCGCCACCGCGTTGCTTGCTGACCCCAAAGAGTGCGCTGAACACGTGATGCTGGTGGATTTAGCCCGCAACGACCTTGGCAGAATCAGCAAGTACGGCACTGTGAGTGTGCCTGAATTTATGAAAGTCCACCAGTACAGCCACGTACAGCACATTGTCTCGCAGGTAGTGGGCGAATTAAAAGATGAACTGCAAAGTTACGACGCTGTCCGCGCTGTTTTCCCCGCTGGCACCGTTTCGGGAGCACCGAAAGTTCGCGCTATGGAAATCATCGACGAGCTTGAACCGAGCAAGCGTGGACCATACGCAGGCGCAGTTGGGTACTTTTCCTACAACGGCAACGCGGACTTTGCCATAACCATCCGTACGCTTTTTGCTAACAAAACCCAAGCCTACTTGCAAGCGGGCGCGGGAATTGTGGCGGATTCTGTTCCTGAACGCGAGTGGTTCGAAACAGACCATAAAGCCCAGGCGTTGGTGACTGCGCTTTCGATTGCGGCAGGCAAAAAACCCCTTAAAGTTCTCGTAATAGACAACTACGATTCCTTCGTCTATAACCTAGTCCAATACATAGGTGAACTGGGCGCGCAAACCGTGGTTTACCGAAACGACCAAATTACTCTTGAGGAAGTCGCAAAACTCAAACCTGACCGCATCGTGATTTCGCCAGGTCCAGGCACCCCTGAAGACGAAAAATACTTTGGTGTCTGCACCCAAATCCTCCGGCAACTCAGCCCAACCACCCCAACCCTTGGCGTCTGCCTCGGGCACCAGGGCATTATCCACGCTTACGGCGGCAAAATCGTCCATGCCAAAAAACTCATGCACGGTAAAACCTGCACCATAAAACACAACCAAAAATCCCTCTTTAGCGGAGTCCGCAACCCGTTTAGCGCCACACGGTACCATTCGCTTGCAGGAGAACGCGACTCAATTCCGCCCTGCCTAGAAATCACTGCAGAAGCTAACGATGACGGCGAAATCATGGGCATCCGCCACAAACAATACCCCATCTACGGAGTGCAGTTTCACCCTGAAAGCATCCTATGCGAAGACGGCAAACTCATAATCAAAAACTTCTTGGAGACAAAACAGCCATGATACGGGAAAGCATCCAAAAACTGGTTGAAGGCAGCAACATCACCGCAGAAGAAGCAACAGAAATTATGCGGGAAGTCATGTCTGGCAAAGCAACGAACGCCCAGACCGCCGCTTTTTTGACTTCGCTGCGGATGAAAGGCGAAACGGTGGAGGAACTCATCGCTTTTGCGTCCGTTATGCGTGCCAACTGCTGCACGATTCACCCCAAAGTCAAAGGGAGATTGGTAGACACCTGCGGGACAGGCGGAGACAAACTTAAAACCTTCAATGTAAGTACCGCCGCGGCGTTTGTGATTGCTGGGGCTGGGGTCTGTGTGGCTAAGCATGGCAACAGGGCGGTGACCAGCAAAAGCGGCAGCGCAGACGTGCTGGAAAAACTCGGCTTAAACCTCACCATGCAACTCCCCGATGTTCAAGCCGCCATTGAACAGGTAGGCATTGGCTTTATGTTTGCACCCGCATTCCATCCAGCCATGAAGTATGCGCTGGAACCAAGAAGGGAAATCGGCATCCGCACCGTCTTCAACCTCCTCGGACCCTTAACCAACCCAGCTTGCGCCAACGCCCAACTACTCGGTGTTTACGATGCCAACCTCACGGTTCCCATTGCGGATTCGCTAGGCAAGTTGGGCTGCCAAGAAGCCATGGTGGTGCATGGGCTTGACGGGCTAGACGAGATATCCACCATTGGAAAAACCATAATCGCCCACCTAAAACAGGGCACAGTAACAAAACAAGAGTTTTCCCCCAACGATTTCGGGATAAAAAAAGCCGCCGTGGCTGATTTGCAGTCGTCCACCGTTGACGAAAACGCCCAGACTCTCTTTAAAATCCTCAGAGGCAGCCTCAAAAACGGCGCCAAGACAGATTTTGTTTTGGTCAACGCCGCCGCAGGAATTATCGTTGGCGGAAAAGCCGCTGACTTCAGTGAAGGTATCCAAATCGCCCAAGAATCCCTTGTTAGCGGCGCTGCATACGCTAAGATGAAAGCGTTGGTTGCGGCGTCACGCGGTAACCTGCAGAAACTTGAGGAGCTTGAAGTCAGTGAGTGATTTTCTGGATTTCTTGGCGCGGGTCGCCAATGAAACCATAGCAAGCGGCTACTACCAAATGCGAACCCCCACGAAACAGCGCCATCTCAGCCTAAAAAAAGCAATTTTGGACAGCAAACAAAACCCTGTCATAACCGAAATAAAAGCCGCCTCACCCTCACTTGGAACCATCCGAAGCGACATAAACCCCGCTAAAATTGCTCAAGCCATGCAAAACGGTGGCGCGATTGGAATCTCGGTTTTAACGGAGCCCAAACACTTCAAAGGCTACCTGCAAACGCTCCCAGAAACGCGAAGAGCCGTTAACTTGCCATTGCTAATGAAAGACATTATCCTAAGCCCGTTGCAAATTGATGTGGGCGCCCAAACAGGTGCTAATGCGATTTTGCTTATTGAGGCGCTTTTCGACCGTGGCTACGGCGAAATGGGGCTGGAGGATATGATTGCGTTTGCCTACTCGAAGGGGTTGGAGGTTTTGCTGGAAACACATAGCCATGAAGAGTTTTCCAGAGCTATAAAAACCGAAGCTGAACTTGTGGGGATAAACAACCGCAATCTCGGCACCCTAAAAATCGACCTGGAGACCACTAAACAAATCTTGGAAAAACACAAAAACCATGGCAAAGTAGTTGTAAGCGAGAGCGGCATAAAAACATCCCGCGACATGCAGTTTCTCCGCGGCTGCGGCGCAAACGCGTTCCTGATTGGTTCGAGCATCATGTTGACGGATAACATTTTAGAGAAGGTAAAGGAGTTTGTAGAGGCATGAACTTAACCAGTTACCCTGTAGATGGAAAATACGGCAAGTTCGGCGGACGCTTTGTTCCCGAAGTTTTGATGGAAGCCATAACCGAGCTTGAGGCAGCATACGAAAAAGCCAAAAGCGACACACAGTTCCAGCAGCAATTAAAATATTACCTCGCCGAATTCGTTGGCAGACCCACCCCACTCTACTACGCTGAAAACCTCACCCGCAAAGTCGGTGGCGCAAAAATCTACCTCAAGCGCGAAGATCTCGCCCACGGCGGCGCCCACAAAATCAACAACACCCTCGGGCAAGCGTTGCTGGCTAAACGGATGGGCAAAACCCGCGTCATCGCTGAAACAGGCGCAGGACAGCATGGCGTGGCAACGGCGATTGCGTGTGCCGCGTTGGGTTTGAAAGCGGAGGTGTACATGGGTGTAGAAGACTGCGAGCGCCAACGCCTAAACGTTTTCCGCATGAAACTCCTAAACGCCAAAGTCCACCCAGTGGAGACGGGCTCTAAAACCCTCAAAGACTCCATCAATGAGGCGTTCCGCGACTGGGTAACTAACATTAAAAACTCATATTACCTCATCGGTTCAGTGGTTGGTCCGCATCCATATCCCATGATTGTCCGCGACTTCCAAAGCATTATTGGAAACGAGCTAAAAGTGCAATTTAAGCAGAAAACAGGTAGCTTACCCGATGCACTGGTTGCATGTGTAGGCGGCGGAAGCAACGCGATGGGCACTTTCTATCCCTTCGAAGACGACGCAGATGTTGCGCTCTATGGTGTTGAAGCTGCAGGGGAAGGCATAGAGACAGGCAAACACGCCGCTTCCTTGGGCGCAGGTGCAGAAGGCGTTTTCCATGGCATGCTAACGTATGTTCTGCAAGATAGTAATGGGCAAATCGCAAGCACCACCAGCGTTTCAGCCGGCTTAGATTATCCCGGCGTTGGACCCGAGCATTCTTTTCTGAAAGTCTCCAAACGCGCCAGATACGCTTCAGCAACAGACCAAGAAGCCGTCGACGCCTTTCTGACGCTGTCAAAAACCGAAGGCATACTCCCAGCGCTGGAGTCTGCCCATGCGGTTGCTTACGCGATAAAGTTGGCAGCGAAAATGCGGAAAACTCACTCCATCGTTGTCACCCTGTCAGGTCGCGGAGACAAAGATGTGGAAACCATAGCTAAATACATAGGAGCCAAAATATGAGCAGCATAACCAAAGCCTTCCAAAACGCAAAGACAGAAGGAACCAAGCTACTCATTGGCTACATCATGGCAGGTGACCCCAAACCCCAGTTCACTCCCAAAATCGCGGGTGCCCTCATCAAAGGCGGTGTAGACATCTTGGAGCTAGGGCTTCCCTTTTCCGACCCAATCGCTGATGGACCCACTATCCAAGCGGCAGGCATCCGTGCCTTGGCTGCTGTAACTACGCCCATCAAAGTGTTGGAGATAGCAAGGCAAGTCAAACGCAAATACGACATCCCTATAGTAATCATGTCCTACTATAATCCGATGTTCCGAATGGGGCTAGACCGTTTCTGTCGTCTAGCCAAAGACTGCATGGTAGACGGCTTTATAGTTCCCGACTTGCCTGTCGAAGAAGCAGCAGAATACCAAAAAGCCACCACAAACCACGGGCTGGACACAATTTTCTTGGCGGCACCATCCACCTCAAACGAGCGGCTCCCCAAAATCGTGGCTGCTTCCTCAGGATTCCTTTATCTGGTTTCGCATTTTGGCGTAACAGGCGCCAGAGCAACAGTGCAAACCTCCACTGTCCGCTTAATCAAGCGGGTTCAGCCATTCACTGCTGGGAAGATTCCTTTAGCAGTTGGTTTCGGCATCTCAAAACCCGAACACGTAGCGCAAATAATTACCGCAGGAGCAGACGCCGCTATTGTGGGCAGCACATTTGTCAACATCATCAAAACCAGCCCCGACACTTCAATTATGTTGCGACAACTTGAAGAAACCGCAAAGCGACTGAAAACTGCAACAAAACTCGCAAAGTAACATGGTTCTACTGGGAAAGTTTTATAGTTGGATTATTCCATCTATGTGCGGCGGTGGATCTTAAGCGGTGGGTTAGGGGTCCATTGTACCGTAAATCCTCTACATGACGGGCTGACATCTGCGGATGAGGCGTCAAAGGCCGCTTGAACTTCCATGTCCGAACCAGTGACTATCCGTCCTTTGGGGCTGGCGGTCAGTGGGTGGCTTCCGTAGGGCAGCTGCTTCACTGTTTAGCAGGCGAACCCGGCTAGGCTCGGGAGAGAGCAACCTAAGTTTGGACGTTACGCGCTCAAGGGGGTGCGGGTAAGAGCGTAGGGTTTGGAGGCTTTCAGGCGGAGTCTAGGCGTCAAACCGCAGCGATCCATCGCTACTTCCTTTTTACGGGCTATTTGATAGTGATAGGAGTTTCTCAAGGCAGCATGTCAATAACTAAAAAGTAGTTTATTCTGCTTGTAGAATACGCCTCAACCAGTCACAGCGTAACTCAGACTCTGACTCACAAATGGC
>JBJKPJ010000074.1:0-2412 GCA_046706605.1 Bathyarchaeia archaeon
ATCAAGGGTTGTACACGTCAAAAATTCACACAATAGAAGGAGGCTTAACCGAACCATTTTTCCAGCGAAACCTTTGCTTTCTGTTCTTTCCTTCCCGCCATCATGCGTTCCAGCGACTTTTTGATGCGTTCTTCTCCAAACTGTTTTTGGCGGAACATAAAATCAATTAGCCCAGCCTCGTCTGGTTCTTTCCATTCTACTTTGTAGTTGTCAGTAACTTCTGGGTGCAGAAAAATTTCTCTTATCTGTTCTATTTTGTCGCCAAAGGTCACGTTCGCGATATGCGGCAGGGCGTTCTCTAAGCAACCGTACTGTTTGATGAATTGGAGCGCCGTTTTGGGGCCTATCCCTTTTACGCCTTCCCGGTTAAAGTCTGTACCAATCAAAATGCCCACGTCAATTAGTTGCTTACGGGTCAGTCCGCATTCGTGAAGGGTTTTTGGCAGCTCTACGATTTCGGGAACCACTTCGATTACGGCTTTGCCTCTTCGCCTTCTGCCCGAGATGGTGACGTTGCGGAGCAGTTTGCAGGCTCCAAAAAGCAGGCTGTCGTAATCTTGGCTGGCGCAATAGTGGGCATCTCCTTTTAGGTTCATGTGGGCGGCTTGGGCTTCGCCTTCGCTGGGCGCTTGAATCCAAGGCAATCCCATTAAATCTAACAATTTTTTGCTGTCTGGAACCATGTAAGGCTTCATTGTGGATGTCATGGAGGCGTAGATGCGCATTTTTTCTTGGTCGCCGCTCTCTTGAGCTTTAGCATATTTCACGGTTGCTTCGGCCTTGATTTGTTGGCGGCGCTCAACTTCTTGGGTTTTTAGTTGGTGATGTTTGCCGTCGAAAATGTAGATGGGTTTGATGCCCAACTCGACTAGGTTGCTGGTGCGGTAGAAAAGTCCGCTTAGGTGGCTGGTGATGTTGCCGAGGCTGTCTTTAAGCGGGGTGCCGTCGGGTTGACGGATTATACTAAGGAACTGGTAGATGGCGTTGTATGCGTCTATGGCTATGACTTTGCCCGATAGGTCTTCCAGCTTAATGGGGCTTTTTGGTATGAGGTCTTTGAAGTTTACACCCAAAACACTGCACCATGCATAAGATTAGGCAAAAAACAAGTTAAAGAGGATTACGTAGGAAAAAATCCCAAGACGAACTGTGTTTTTGTTTAGGGGATTGCCTTCAGATTTGGGGGATTGTTGGTTTGTTGGATGGTCGTTGCTGTACAAGCTATACTAGTGCCCGATTACATTTGGGTGATCAATGCTAATTGAAAAGCCGCCACACTTACACAAAAAGAAAAAAGTAAACTGATTCTCTTCGAGTTGACGTTAGCAAGGAGGACTAGTAGAATAAGCCTAAAGTTCGGGTGGTTGAGCATATAGGTTATAAGTTAGTCTTACAATATGAACGGAACAGAAGGTTAGGTTATGTCTGAAAAGATTTCACTTGTCACATGCACAAGCTGTGGCAAACCAATTCCGCCTGGTAGCGAATCCACAAAGTTCCTATGCCCACAGTGCGGTGAAATTCAAATTAAACGTGATGGTAAGTGCCGCAAGTTCGGCAGACTCTACAGATGCCCCAAATGCGGGTTCCAAGGACCATAAAGGAGCTTGTTTGTGTGGGTTGGGTACTCGTCACTTACAAGATTTTTCCCGAAGATATCGTTGAAAACTTTGACCCATTGAAAGCAGAGATTAAACAGGTTTTGCCTGAATTTTCAGCCATCGAAGGCTACGGAACAGACCCCGTTGCATTTGGTTTGGTTGCTCTTTTGGTTCAAGTGCGTTTTCCCGAAGACAAAACAGGCATAGTAGATGAATTTGAAGAGAAGCTGGCAAAAATTCCCGGTATAAGCCAAGTGCAGACTTTTCAGATTCGCAGAACAAGCCGCGATTAATCCACAGCAACCAAAACCTTTCTTTAACCCAACAATCTTTTCTAAAAAATCATCATTTTATCCCTAAATAGATATCTATAAGTCCAAAATATTACACTTTAAAGTTTATATACAATAAACCGCTTTTTCAAACACGTACATTCAATCACAATTAATCTAAAGTTACTGGAGAAATTCTCATGAGTGAAGTACAACTACGCGTTGGAGATGCACGTCAAAGAGATGTCGGGAGAGGAATCGCCCGCATTGACCAGCGAACCATGCAAAAACTTGGAATAAGCGCTGGAGATGTTATTGAAATTGTTAATAAACGAACCACAAGCGCGATTGCTTGGCCAGCTTACAGCGAAGACCAAAACCGTGACATCATTCGCATTGACGGGTTTACCCGAAAAAACTGCGGAGTCGCCATAAACGAGTATGTAGTTATTCGTCCAGCTAAAGTTAAAACTGCCCTTTCTATCACACTTGCCCCAGTGGATATGCGACTACACGTGGATGAGGACTTCACTAACTTT
>JBJKPJ010000075.1:0-16256 GCA_046706605.1 Bathyarchaeia archaeon
CACTTTTCCTTGGTCTCATAATAGGAAATGCCCCCCAAGTATCAAAACTTCTAAAATTCAACTACTCATGCAACCTAGACGACAACCTCCGCGGATTCCATAACCAAATCAGCTTCCTAATCCGCTCGTTCTTTTTTGTCTTTACAGGTTTACTGTTCACCTTATCATCAATCAGCATAGTGTTTTTCGGGTTAGTGTTAGCATTTATTTTCCTTGGGCTGCGGTATGGAGCAGTTAAACTTTCGTTTGTGAAATCTTCTTTTCAGGATTCACAAAAACTGGTAACAATAATGCTTCCACGTGGATTAGCAGCCGCAGTTTTAGCTTCGATTCCGTTCACATCAGGGGTTCCAAACACCCAAGACTTTCCCGAAATAGTCTTCATAGTGATAATGACAACCATAATCATCTGTACCGTTGGCGTGGCATATCTGAAAAGAAAAAGACCACTAACAAATCCAGCTATTAACCAATTTTGATAAGCTTGCCGGTTGTCTATTTGCCAATTAAATGGGCTGACAGGGAGGTGTTTTGAGTGCGGATTAAATACTTAAAAAAGAATATACCATCTGCTATGGGAAACTCACCTCACGTCAAGTGGCCTAAAGGCTCAGTTCACAGGTACCGAAAGCTCTTTCAAGAAAAACGCAAAGACAAAAACCACAGCCAAACACGCACCGACAAAACAGACATAGAAGAGAAGCATCTCACAACTGAAAGAGAAGTTTCAGAGGCAACCCTAAGAAGGCTTCACACCTTGGGAAGCCAGAAGTTTGGTTCCTCTCCGTTTAGCCAGCACTTTGAGCGCTGGGTAGCCAGCGTTGAAACGGTGCTTGGTGATTTTGAATCGCACCCAAACATAACTGTGGATAAAACGTTTCTAGAAGAACGCAATCAAATCCTTGACAGCATTAAACTGGAGCTTGAGCACCGAAAGCGTACAGAGGAGTCGCTTGACAGGGAAATAAGCAACCTTTTAGCGTGCAAACAACAGCTTGCACAAATCAATCGTCAATATGCCGCTTCGTCAAGGATAATTAAAAGTCAAAAATACTCAGCAGCTAAACGATTAGGCAAACTCGTCAGTGAGCTAAAGATGGAGCAGGATGAGGTTATTCGGATGAAAGCAGGTTTCTTCAAACCCATCTCCAAGAAGGGCAGAGAGAAACTGGAAATTCAGGTAACCCAGCAGCTCTCGGATAAACAAAGAGAACTGGAACTAGCTACGTTGGAGTCTAACACAAAGTTGAGGGCGCTTAGAGAAGAGTACGAAGAGAAAAGGGAGCCCGTTTTGGAACAAATAAAAGTTTTCCGTAAAACAATACGCCACATGGAAACCGATGATTCCCTTGAGGAGCGGTGGTTTGCCTGTGAAGCCCTTATTGATGCGGTGAACAATTTTCTGCAAAGAAAAACTGCAAAACCACAAAGCCAAAGCTAGAAATCTTCTTTTGCCACACGATAGAAGTACCAATCCAGCCGTTTAGCGCCGTTCTTTTCATAGAAAGCTTGGGCAGACTTGTTCCAATCTAAAACAATAAACTCAATCCTGCTGCAACTTTCACGTTTAGCGGTTTCTTTTATAAACCCAAACAACCCTTCACCAACCCCTTGGCGACGATATTCTTTGAGGACAAAAATGTCCTCCAAAAATAACGTGGGCAACGCCAGAAAACTCGAGTAAGTGTAGAAGAAAATAACGTATGAAACGTATCTGTCGCCGATTTGCCCTAAAAACGCCTGAAACTTGGGGTTTTCCGACAAACAGTCCCTGCGCAACCGCCATTTTGCCTCTTCATCGGGCGGCAGCAACTTCTCGTACTCAGCAAGCTTGTCAACTAAACTTAAAAAATCCCCAAAAGTGTCTGCATCTACTTTTCGAATAACCAGATTTTCTGCTTTAGCCATGCACGTAAATGGTTGCGTTGAAATAAAAATTTTCTTGCAAGCGCAAGCAAAACAAATGGTGCCGGGGGTGGGACTTGAACCCACGAAGGCCTGCGCCAGAGGATCTTAAGTCCTCCTCCATATCTTAGGTGCAATTTGTATCTGGCCACCTATTTAGACCTGGCTCGGATACCCCGGCACCAGCACCGATACATCAGCGTGGTATTGTTTAAGTTTTTTGCATTAACTGGCAGTATTCAAGTGGCGCGGCAAGAAATTTCGGTTCCAAGAATCAGACCACTATTTTATTAGTCCCAATATGAAGGCTATAGATTTTTTCTACGCTACGTCTCAAGGGTTTTAAGCATACTTCCCGACCTAAACCCCTCCAAATCAAAAGTCACATACCTAAAACCCAAAGCCAAAAGCGCCTCAGCAACCTTATCTAAAACCTCGTCATCGCAGAAAAGTTTCCTCTGTTCCTTGGAAACCTCGATACGTGCCAACCCATTGTGGTCTCTGACCCGTAGTTGCGTTATTGGCAAAATGGCTTTTAGCGCTTCTTCGGCTTTTTCAATTCGCTGTAGTTTTTCCGTGGTGATTTTCTGGTTAAAGGGAATTCTTGAAGCTAAACAGGCAAGTGCAGGCTTATCATGGACACCAAGCCCCATATTCTTTGCCACCAACCGAATCTCGTCCTTGCTAAACCCGTTGGCTTTCCATGGGCTGTACACATCTTTGTTTTCTTTGACGGCTTGAAATCCAGGTCGGTGGTCTTTTAGGTCAGAGGCATTTGTTCCTTCAAAGACCGCTTGGAACCCGAGTGTATGCGCAAAGGCTACCAAAGCTTGGAGGAGTTCTTTTTTGCAGAAGTAGCAGCGGTTTTCTGGGTTTTTGCTAAAAGCAGGATTGTCCAGCTCGTTAGTTTCCACAATAAACAGTTTCACGCCGATAGCTTTGGCAATTTGACGCGCATCGTCAAGTTCCGCTGAGGTGTATGTTGGAGACTTTGCGGTTACCGCCACCACATTGTCGCCTAAAACTTGGTAGGCAACTGCTGTCAGTGTTGCGCTGTCTACTCCGCCTGAAAAAGCAACAACCACGCCATTTTTGCCCTTTTCTCGGATAAATTCACGTAGGCTACTTAACTTATCGTTTAATGTTTCCATCAAATCGCCTATTTTTTGAAGAATTTTTGCTGTGTTGCTGCAACTGCCATCTCCAAGATTTCGCGGAGCGGCTTTTGGGTTTTTTCTGCCAGTCGCTTTAGGTCTTCGTATTCTGGTTTTATTCGGATTATTTCTCCGTTGAAGTTTTTTGCAACCTTAACCTTAACAGCTTCTAAGTTGCCTAATAAAAGCAAATCTACAGTGTACACTTCACGGCTCACAATATGCCTCTCACAGTAGTAAACTCTGACACCTAACGTGCCTGTTTCATCAATCAAAACCCGCGAAAGATGCGCAACATCCTTTTGCTCGCAGATTACCTTGATTATTTGCCCTGGCCTATTTTTCTTGGTAAACATCGGCAGGTAACTTACGTCTTTGGCACCTTCCCGTAGCAGTTTATCCATAGTGTACCCCAAAACTTCGCCTGTTACATCATCCAGATTGGTTTCCAAAACCGCAATCTCATCCCTAACCAAGCCCTCATCCTGCAATTCACCCATTGTAAGCCTAAGAACCGAAGGCAACTTCGGATAATCCTTTGTTCCAGCACCATAACCAACCCGTAACGGCACAATAGAAGGATAAAACCTGCTCACTTCGTCTGCCAAATTAGTCAAAATAGAAACCCCTGTTGGCGTGGCAAGTTCAACGTCTATTGGTCCACCGTGAAACGGAAAATGCTTAGCATGTAAAATCGCCAATGTAGCTGGTGCAGGGGCAGAAACAATCCCATGGGAAAACTCAAAAGTTCCCCCACCCACCGCCACAGGAGTCGAATATATTTTCGCATCAAACAAACCCAAATCCTCCAATGCCACGGCGCAACCAAGAATTTCCGCCGCAGTATCCACCTTTGCAACCTCATGTAAGTGTGCATCCTCAAAAGAGATTTTGTGCAAATCTGCTTCCGCCTCAATCAGGGTGCGAATTGCTCGTGAAGCAAAACTTTGAGCTTTATCCGAAATACGAAGGTTGTTTGCGGCTTTTTCCACTATAGTTATCAGGTCACTGCCATGCTTTTTTTGTGCCTTTGCTGCTGTCACGTCGATTTGTGTTGCCCTAAATTCGCCCCGCATAACTTGGTTTAGGGCGATTTGAATTTTTTCGTAGCCAAAATCAGGGTGCTCCAAGGATTTTATAGCAGAAGTAACCTTTTCAACGTTGGCACCCAAGTCAATTAACCCGCCCAGCAACATATCACCAGCAACGCCGCAGGCTTGACAATCAATCACGAGAATTTTGGAGGTTTTGGTCATGTTTATCACAAAATTGGGGGTCACTCAAGCAAGCATAATAGATATATTGTTTGTGGTTTTTTAAAATATGTCGGTTTATGTCCACATTAAAGGAACTTTTAGAGAAAGTCGCCAACCACCAGCTTACCCCTGAGCAAGCAGAACAGCAACTAAAACTGCTGGTCATCGACGAAGTGGGCGGTCTTGCCAAACTTGACGGCAAACGTGAATTACGAAAAGGCATCCCAGAAATCATTTTAGCCGAAGGAAAAACCAAAAGTGATATCATAGAAATTTGCAAAAAAATGCTCAGCAAAAACGGCAGAGTAATTATAAGCCGATGCACCAAAGAACAAAGGGAAACACTCGCTAGCGCATTCGCCGACGGATTTCAGCTTGAGGTAAACAATAAAGCCCAAATAGTTGTGATAAAAAACCAAACCTTCACAACTAAGCCAAACGGCGGAAAAATCGCAATCTTAACTGCAGGCACATCCGACATCCCCATAGCAGAAGAAGCCAAAACAATAGCCCAAGAAATGGGCTGCGTCGTATATTGTTGGTTTGATGTTGGTGTTGCGGGGATCCATAGGTTGCTTGAGCCCCTAAAAGCGGTGGTGGCAAACGATGTAGATGTAGTTGTAGTGGTTGCTGGAAGGGAAGGTGCTTTGGCTTCGGTGGTTTCCGGATTGGTTGATGTCCCTGTGATTGCGACTCCCACGTCGAATAGTTATGGGTTTGGCGAAAAAGGGGTGAGCACCCTTATGGCTATGCTCCAGTCTTGCTCGCTGGGTTTGGCAGTTGTTAACATTGATGGGGGAGTGGCTGCGGGGGCTGTGGCGGCGTTGATTGCGAACCGTGTGGGCAAATTCCGAGAACATGCTTAGTTTTGGCGCAGTTTTTGCGGTTGACGCGGTGCGGATAGGCAATATTCTGTGAGTGGGCAGCAAAGCTTAATAGATAGTAACACTTTTCTACAAATTAGTGTTACTCAACTCAAGAAGAAAACAAAATGCACATCCCTGATGGTTTCCTAACCCCATACGTCCTCATCCCCGCATTCATAATAGCCATCATATTCTGGGCAATATCCTTCAAAAAAATTAAACTCACCGACCAACAAATCCCCATAATGGGACTCTTAACCGCCCTCTTCTTCGCCGCCATGATGCTTAACTTCCCCGTCATCGGAGGAACCACCGCCCACCTCCTCGGCGGAGCATCCATCGGTCTAATCCTTGGCCCATTCGCAGGCTTCATCTCCATGAGCATAATAATAGTGCTCCAAGCGCTGCTCTTCGGAGACGGCGGACTTACCACCTTAGGCGCTAACATACTCAACATGGGCGTAGTCGGCGTCTTTGTTCCCTGCCTAATCTTCTTGGCAGCCAACAAACTCTTCAAATTCAAAGCAACCACAAATCTCTACGCAACCATATTCATAGCCGCGTTTGCAAGCGACGTGTTAGCAGCCATCGCAGCAGGCACCGAACTCGGATAATCACAACCTGTCTTTCAATACGGCTTAAGCGTCGCCGTCCCGGCCATGGCGCTAAACCACTCCGTCATCGACGTCGCAGAGGGCGTGGTCACCGTAATCTTGGTGGGCACCCTGCTTAAGCTGCGTCCTGATGTGCTGGAAAAAAGTCCCATACTGGGCAAACTCTCCCTGTTCAAAACCCCCAAAATGGAGGAAAAACAAGCATGAACAAAAACCAAAAAACCCTCATAATCGGCTTAACAGTCGCTCTACTACTTGTTCTAGTGGGCGTTCTCTTATTCTCTTACGCCATGGAAACCCTTGACGTAAAAGCCGAGCAACTCGGTGCACAGGAACAATCTGTCTACCAAGCACCCTTGCCTAACTACAACATTTTAGGCTCAGACAACGTTTGGAGCGCGCTTGCCGTCGGCTTGCTGAGCACGCTTTTGCTATTTGTTATCACGTTTGGCGTAGCAAAACTTCTCAAAAAACGGAGGACAAATTAGCATGAAAGTTCCCACTTCACTCCGAGACCTCATGGACGGCGCCGAATCCCTAGTTTACTTAGAGGACCTAAGCACCCGAAAAGGCGTTCTCCAATCAATAAACCCCATAGCTAAACTCGTTTCCGTAGTCACCATGATTGTAGCTTCGCTGTTTATATTCAACCTTGAGTACCTGCTTTTGATTTGCTTTGTTCCCATTATTTTAGCAGTCGCCTCACAGATTCCACTGCGACAATTCTTTTCTCGCACCGCTTTCATCTTCCTGTTTGCTGTCATAATCTCCATACCACCCCTTTTCTTAACTGCTGGCACTCCCATTGCGTCAGCAAACGTCGGCATAACCACTCTAACAATCACTGTCCAAGGGCTCAACAGTTTCCTTGTCTTTATTGTCCGAGTATGGTTCTGTGTTGCATCACTAATCACGTTGGTTTTATCCACTGGCTTTGACAAGCTACTGCGGTTATGCTCATCACTAAAAGTCCCCAACATAGTCATCCAACTCTTCGCGCTCACCTACCGCTACTTCTTTATCTCCATTCATGAAGCCCAAAGCGTCCTCATCGCCAAAGAAGCTCGAACATACGTTAACAAAAACAACATGAACCTCCAATCGCTGAGGGATTTAGGTTCCGTGCTATCTTCACTGTTCATCCGCGCTTACGAACGCTCCGAACGGGTTTACTTAGCTATGAAAGCTCGCGGATTTGAAATCGACAGCAATAACAAAATCGCCGTGCCTAGACTGCGGATATGGGACGTGTTTTTCGCTTCTCTTTTGATGAGTTCGTTTGTGTTGCTTGCATCCCTTTGAGGTCAAACTGTATGGCTGAACCACTAGTTTCTGTCACCGACGTTATATTCAGCTACCCCACAGGCGTTAGCGCCATAAAAGGCGTTTCTCTGCAAATAAATCAGGGCGAACGAGTCGCGCTGCTAGGTCCAAACGGTTCAGGCAAATCCACCCTTATACTCTTAATCGCAGGGCTATTGACGCCGCAAAAAGGTGAAATTCGGATTTTCGGAGAAAAAACCACCAGCAAAGATTTCCAAAAGTTCCGTTCCCGAATAGGCTTGGTTTTCCAAGACCCCGACGACCAACTCTTCACACCAAGCGTCATCGAAGACATCGAGTATGGACCCAAAAACCTCAAACTCCCCGAAGAAGACATCAACACCCGAAGTGCGCAGGTGCTAGATAAAATGGGCATTATGCACCTAAAAAATCGCCCCCCACACAGGCTGAGTTTTGGAGAAAAAAAGAAAGTCTCTTTAGCCACTGCGCTGGTGCTAAAACCTGAGCTTTTGATTTTGGATGAACCCACCGCAAACTTGGACCTGGTTTCCCGTCGCGTCTTGATTGAAACCTTAAACGAACTCAACAGGGCAGGCACAACCATGATTGTCTCCACCCACGACGTGGAAGCGTTGCCCGAACTTGCAGACCGCGTAATTGTCATAAGTAACGGCTTAAACTTGGGCGGCGGAGAAATGCGGGAAGTTTTGCAGGATACGGGGCTTTTGGAGTCCTCTGGGCTGGAGCCTCCTGCAATTGTGAACTTGTTTTCCGAGTTGAAAGGGCAGGCGTTGATGGAGCAAATGCCACTTACGGTTGCTGAGGGAAAAGTGGCGCTTCAAAAGCTCTATGGGAACCTAAAGAGACCGTAACTTAGCTTTCAATTTGGAGTTAGTTGGTGTCTTGTGATACCAACATAATGTTATATTTGGTGAGATGTACGCTTTATTTGCCGGTTGAGGAACATACTTCACGGTGACACAGAGACGGTCTTTGGTTAATGTTAACGCACGCAACCTCAATGTCAATGAGGTGCGGCTTGGCAGGGGCTGGGACAATAGGGGTGGCTGCTGTGGGGTTTTGGCTCAATCGGCTGTCAAATTCACATCGACTAAATTCTCCTATGTTTATTCAGGCGATTATTTATGCCCAAAAACCAAACAATTCAGGAAATTTTAGACAGCATAGATCCAGTCCAAAAAGAAATGGTCCAAAACCTTCGCGCCCTTGTCAAAGGCACGGTTCCCGAAACCGTTGAGTTCGTACGCCAAGGCAAAATCCGTTACCGTTTGGGCGAGAACGATTTTGTGTGGATAAGCCACTTTGGGGATCATGTGGATTTAGAGTTTGCCATGGGCGCCAGCTTAGCTTCTGTCAAGTTAAAGAGCAGAGGAACCGCTGAGCAAAACGAAAATGTCCGCCACATCGAAGTAGAAAATTTTCAAAAGCAGCAACAGGAACTAATTGGGCTTCTAAGTAGGGCAGCGACGTTGGGTTTTTCGCATTGCCCCCAAAATAAGCCTTAGATTGCCCGAAAAGTCGTTTATGAGGTAGACTTGACCAGCCTTGTCAGTTAGGCTTCACAGAAATAGAACGCTCATTCAGAGAAAAGGTCGCTGGAAATTCGCAAACAGGAAACTCCTAAACAAAACTGCGGAACCCGCTTCATAAAAACCGTTATTTTGCCTTCTACCTACTTTAGGGTACCCAATTAATGTACACTGCAACTGTCAAAACCATTAAGTTCAAAGTTGTGTCGCATAATAACCAGTTCACCTTTATTACCTAAATAATCAAAAAGCAAAAAGCCAACGCTTGTATATCCTTAGTTTGCATTGTTTTGGGGTCAAACCATGACAGAAAACCTCAGAGAACTAACCAGAGTGGACATAAAAAACCTTGACAAAATCTTCTACCCCAAAAACAAAATAACCAAAGCACAAGTCATCGAATACTACATCCGTGTGGCACCCAAACTGCTCCCCATAATCATGGATCGCCCACTGGTTTTAACCCGATATCCAGACGGCATAGAAGGCAAAACCGAGAGCTTTTATGAAAAAAACGCGCCAGGCGGCACTCCACCGTGGGTAAAAATCAAAACAATCTACTCCCACGTCTCAAAGCGCGATGTCAACTACATAGTCTGCAACGATTTAGATACACTTATCTGGCTGGCAAATATGGCGGCCCTAGAAATTCACATGCCCTTCTCCAAAATCGACGCTCTCGCTAAGCCCGATTTCTTGTTTTTTGATGTAGACCCTGAACCACCCGCCACGCTCAGCGACGCTGCGGAGGTTGCGTTGCAACTCAAAGATAAACTCATAGAGGATGGACTTACGCCTTACGTTAAGACGTCAGGTAAAAAAGGGCTGCACATCATAGTTCCAATTGTTCCCGAGCACCTCTTTGAAGCGACAAGGGCATTTGTCCACAAAATCGGCGTTGAATTGGCAAAAGAAAATGACTTGGTTGTTTCTGAATTCAAGGACACTAAAAAGCCTGGCAAAGTATTTACAGACTACTTACAAAATTCACCATTACGAACCATGGTTATCCCCTACAGCCTGCGCCCCACCCCAGATGCAACGGTTTCTGCGCCGCTAGAATGGAATGAAGTCAAGCGAGGGATTGAGCCAAAGGATTACACAATAGCTAGTGTTGTTAAACGGACGGCTAATCCATGGAAAAATATTTTTGAGAAGCGGAGCAGGCTCGATTTGAGCTGATTTGGGTAACATTTAAGAGTAATGCGTTTTTCTATCACCTTCAAGCTTCTTGCTTTGGAGTGTTAAATATGCAGTATCGTATTGTGCCCAAAAACGGCGACAAACTATCCGCCCTAGGATTTGGATGTATGCGTTTGCCTATGAAGGGTGAAGTGGTTGATGAGGAACGCGCCATCAAACAAATCCGCCTAGCCATAGATCTCGGTGTAAACTACGTTGACAGCGCTCCACCTTACCATAATGGGGAAAGCGAAAAAATCTTAGGCAAAGCATTGCTGGACGGGTATCGAGACAAAGTTAAAATCGCCACCAAACTCACCCCCTTCATGCTCCAAAAACCCGAAGACATGGAGAAAATGCTTAACACCCAACTGCAAAAACTCCAAACTGACCATATCGACTACTACCTGCTTCACGGGTTAGAAGCTGAGTTCTGGAAAAAACTTCAGGGATTTGGCGTCCTCAAGTTCCTTGCGAAAGCTAAAACAGACGGCAAAATCGTCAACATGGGCTTCTCCTTCCACGGCTCGCTTCCAACTTTTAAGGAAATCATTGCAGCCAACGACTGGGTCATGTGCCAAATCCAATACAACTACCTCGACGAGAAGCTACAGGCAGGCACCGAGGGACTCAAATACGCAGCATCACAAAAACTCGCCGTCATGGTCATGGAGCCCCTGCGCGGCGGCAGCTTAGCTGACAAACTGCCCCGCCAATCAAAACAAATCTTTGCCGCAGCAGATGCCCAGCGGAGCCCTGCTGAGTGGGGTTTACGTTGGGTTTGGAACCACCCCGAAGTGACGCTGGTTTTGTCAGGCATGAACGAGGAAAGCCAAGTTTTGGAAAACATAAAAACCGCCGAAACAGCTTTGCCAAACTCCATGACACCCCAAGAGCTCGCCGTCGTCAATAAATCCGCAGACGCCTACCGCAAACTCCTCAAAGTTACCTGCACAGGCTGCCAGTACTGCATGCCATGCATTAACGGCGTAAACATCCCCCGCAACTTCCAAGCCTACAACGAACTCTACCTATCAGGCGACGAACAGCAAACACGCAGCATGTATGCCATGTTTCTGATGGGCGGATTAACAGGCACCCGCGCCGACGCCGAACTATGCAAAAACTGCAAACAGTGCTTGGAACGGTGTCCACAGCACATAAACATCCCTGAGATGCTAAAGGAAGTTGCCAAAGAGTTGGGCGGACCAAAAGCTCAAGCCGCCTTGGCAGCCATGAAAGCCAATGGACCGCATTTCCCAACCCGCAAACCCTAGCCGACGGCTGTCCCATTTTAGGGTACAATTCTTGGGCGGAAAAAGGGTTAAACGCTTGAATCCGCAATAATGTATTTGATAAGTTTTAGTGGTTTTGGAGGTTGAATTTTTGGGTTCAGAGCAAGAAGAACAAGACTTAGAGCAATCCGAGGAGAAGATCAGCGCCGCCGCGCCCAGCAGGTCAATTTGGTCAGGAAACATAACCATCGGATTAGTTAACGTTCCCGTAAAGCTGTTCTCTATGATTTACGACAAAGGCGTCTCATTCCATTTTCTGCACAAAACCGACGGGCAACCCCTCAAATACGTCAAACTGTGCACCAAAGACGACAAAATCGTGCCATGGGATGAAGTGGTCCGCGGATACGAAGTTGCCAAAAACGAGTACATAATTTTTGACCAAAAAGAACTGGCGTCAGCCAAACCTGAATCCGACCGCCGCATCCGCATAAGCAAATTCGTCGACTACTTCAGCGTCGACCCAGTTTATTTTGACCGAACTTACGCGCTACTGCCAGACAAAAGCAAAGAAGCCTATGGATTACTGCTTAAGGCGCTGGAGAAAACCAACAAGGCAGGTGCTGGACGTATCACCTTGCGAACCAAAGAATACCCCGCACTGCTTCATACCTACAAGGGCGCACTGGTCCTGACTACGCTGCGATACGCCTATGATGTGGTGAACCCGCGGGATTTTGAGCCGCTCCACAAGCTAGAAGAACCAGAAAAATCCGAACTGGATCTCGCCGTTAAAATCGTCTCTGACCTCTCGGGCGAATTTGACATAGCTGAATTTGAAGATAGTTACCTCAAAAAAGTTCAAGAACTCGTTAAGCAGAAGATGAAGGGCGAAAAAATCAAAATTGAAAAGCCGCCAGAAATCGAAGCCAAAAGCCTCATGGTTGCTCTGCGGGAAACTCTAAAGCAGTTGGAGAAGAAATGAGCCGCCATATCTACCAGCCTATGCTCGCAAAAGTCGCTGAAGAGGCGTTTACGGATAAGGATTGGATTTTTGAGGTCAAATGGGACGGATTCCGCGCAATAGCCTACATCGAAGAACCCTTTAGCCTGAGGAGCAGAAACCAAAAAGAACTCAAAGCTAACTTCCCTGAACTATCTGAACTGACGGACCTGGGTAACGACATCGTGGTCGACGGTGAAATTATCGTTATGCGCGAAGGCAAACCTGACTTCCAATCTTTGCTAGAACGCGGGCAAGCCGTTTCCGCCCTTGAAATCCAAAGGCAAGTGGCTCGGGCACCAGTGGTCTATATCGTTTTTGATATCCTCGAAAAAAACGGAAAAACTCTAACAAATTTGCCGCTTATGGAGCGCAAAGCCATCCTCAAAGAGTCACTTCAGGAAGGCAACTATGTTCTTTTGTGTGATTTTATTGAGGAGAAGGGAGAAGCCTACTTCCAGTTAGCATTGCAACGGGGGTTGGAAGGGGTGGTTGCTAAGCGCAAGGACAGCAAGTACGAGGAGGGCTTGCGGACAGGTAGTTGGGTGAAAATTAAGAGGCTCAAAACCTGTGACTGTGTCATCTTCGGTTACACCCAAGGAACCGCGGTACGCGCAAAAACTTTTGGTGCCCTGCTGCTTGGCCTCTATGACAACGGCACCCCTGTCTACTTGGGCAAGGTCGGCACGGGCTTCACGCAACAGATGATTGGAGTTTTGGCGGACAAATTTGAGAAGATAACAACTGATGTTGCGCCGTTTGAGCCTGAAGCAGGCGATGTAGTCACGTGGCTACAGCCCAAACTAGTCGCTGAAGTTGCGTACCAAGCGTTAACGCGGGACACGCGGCTACGGATGGCACGGTTTAAACGCTTGCGAGACGACAAATTGCCGTCTGAGTGCACCATTGACCAAGTTTTGGAAAACAAACCTGAACTCGGGGAGTATTCAGCAAAAAGGAGTTTTAAGCAAACCCCTGAACCCAAAGGCACCTCAGAGCAAAAAACAGGCGGCAAACCCATTTTTGTTATCCAAGAGCACCATGCAAGACGCCTTCACTACGACCTGCGGCTGGAACGCGACGGCGTCTTGAAGAGTTGGGCGATTCCCAAGGGCGTTCCTGAAGCGGGACAAAAGGTGCTGGCAGTAGAAGTTGAAGATCACCCTTACGAATACGCCAGTTTCCAAGGGGAAATTCCAAAAGGGCAGTACGGTGCGGGAACGGTGAAAATCTGGGATAAAGGTCATTATCAACCCAAACTTTGGGATAGCAATAAAATCGAATTCACCCTCGATGGTGAACGCCTCAAAGGACGCTACGTGCTGGTACGGCTAAAACGCGGCGGTGAAAAAGATTGGCTGCTTTTAAAGGGGAAAGACTAATGGAAAACCTGCATTTGGGCACCATTGGCTGGAGCTACAACTTTTGGAAAGGTAATTTTTACCCCCAAAAAACTGACTCCAAAGATTTCCTTGCTTTTTATGCCTCTAAGTTTGGCACTGTCGAAGTGGACAGCACATTTTACCGCATCCCAACCGAGCAAACAGTTATCAACTGGAAACGTCAGACCCCAGAGGGCTTTCTGTTTTCCCTCAAATTCCCCCAACTGATAACCCACGTTAAAATGCTAAAGGGCACCCAGTACGAAACAGAGATTTTCCTGCAAAAAATCAGCCTGCTAGGCGAAAAACTGGGTGCATTACTGTTGCAGTTTCCACCCAACGTTGCCGCTGACCATCTACCCGACTTGGAGGCATACCTTGAACGGTTGCCTAAACCGCGCCGCTACGTAGTGGAGATCCGCAACAAAAGCTGGCTCAAAGACGAGTTTTACTCGGTTTTGCGGAAAAACCAAGTTGCCCTCGCTTGGGCTGACAGCCCCTTGATGGCGCAGATACGGGAGATGACGGCGGATTTCCTTTACGTACGCTGGGAGGGCGACCGCAAAAAAATCGTCGGCACCCTAGGCAAAACCGAAGCAGACCGAACAGGCGACCTGCAAGTGGAGGCAGAAAAACTCAAACCCTATCTAGCGGGGGGCACAACGGTCTTTGGGTATTTTGCCAAATACTACTCAGGCTACCCACCCAATGACATAGTCACGTTGCAAAAAAACTTGGGCAACTAACCAATCACCAACTTATTTGGAGCATAGAGCCTATAGCAGTTTTATGCAAAAACCTATAGAGTAGATCCTATCGGCAGAAAACCATCTCATTAGTATGTTGAAAACCGGTGTTAACTGAAGCCATATTAGGTTTGTTTGATTTGTTGTTTTAGGGATCTGCATGGAAGTGTTTGAAGCCATTCAGGAACGCCGTTCTATCCGTGCCTTTATCGACCAACCTGTACCGCGTAAGATCATGGAAAAGCTACTGGAAGCCGCTCGGTTGGCGCCTTCAGCCCGCAACATCGAACCATGGCACTTCATAGCCGTCACCGATAAAGAAAAACGCCAAACCCTAAGCAAAGGACGCTACGCCAAATTCGTCGCCCAAGCACCACTAGTGATTGTGGCTTGCGCAAACAAGAAAGCCTCACCGAAATGGCATTCAATTGATGTTGCATTGGCGGTGGAGAACATTGTTTTGACGGCGGTCAGCGAAGGATTAGGAACCTGTGTGGTGGGGAGCTTTGAGGAGAAAGAGGTTAGAGAAGTGTTGGGTGTACCTTTGGATTTTGAGGTTTTAGTTATGGTTGCGATGGGTTACGCGGGACAAAAGCTAGATTTGTCAAGCAAACTGCTACATCTTGTTCGAACCAGAAAAACGCTAAGTGAAGTTGCTAGCGAAGAGGTCTTTGGCAACCGTTTGGTGCCTCAAAAAATCTCTGAACCCTAAAAGGTTTCTGAGGCTCCATAACCTAAGAAAGGAAAAGCCTTTTGCAAATGAGGCCGTGGCAACTTGATGAAACCAAAGCCTCAGACGTGTCAAACCATAATATATGAAACGTGAAATAATGCTGTATGCCTGGAGCCAACTACAGTCGAATCAACCAGCCCCATTAACAAAGAAAACAAAGTTAAAGCAGCGTTTTTTGTTTTTCAGCCGAAACCAAGCTGGAAACACGCACCCCGATAAGCCGCACTTTACGGTCTTTTCGCAGATAAGCCGTCAGTAGTTCTTTTTCGGTTTTCTGCAGGTCGTAGAGGCGGCAGGTTAGAAACGGAAGGGTTTTGCTTTTGGTGTGAGTTTCAAAGTTTGAGTAGCGAATCTTTAAGGTCACTGTCTTGAAAAGAAGATGCTGGCTTTCGGCTTCTTTTTGCACGTCCACGCAAAGCGCAGCCAACGCGTCGTAAATAATTTTGGGGTCAGCGGTGTCTTCTTCAAAGGTGGTTTCGTGGCTGACACTTTTAACACCTACCCGTTCTTCAACTCCGCTTTTGTCGATACCATTTGCCATCAGGTGCATCTGTAAACCCGCCACGCCAAATATGGAAGTCAACGCAGACGGGTCAAACTGCGCCAAGTCGCCGATGGTGTTTACGCCTAAGGTTTTGAGTTGGGTTTCAGTTTTGCGGCCCACCCACAAGAGTTTGCGCACGGGCAACGGCGCCAAAAACGCTTCCACGTCTGCTTGTTTGACTATGGTTAAGCCGTCGGGTTTCTGGAAGTCGCTTGCGATTTTAGCCACCAGTTTGTTTAGACCTACCCCAATGGAACAAGTCAAGTTTTGTGTCGCTTTAATTTCCTGCTTAATCTGTTTAGCCAGTGCCTCTGCTTGGGCAAAATCCGCAACTTTACCTGTGACATCCAAAAAAGCCTCATCAATTCCCCACTGCTCAAACTTGACTGCGTACTTGCGTGCTATTGCCATGATTTGGTTTGAAACCTCAATGTAGAGCGGAAAGTGCGGAGGCAAATAAACCGCCTCAGGACAGAGTCGCCAAGCCTGCGAAATAGGCATTCCTGAGCGGACACCGGATTTTCGTGCCTCGTAGTTGCTTGTACTGACTACTCCTCTGCCTTTGCCTTCTTTTGGGTCAGCACCTACGATGACAGGTTTGCCTTTAATTTCTGGATGTTCCCGTTCTTCAACGGCAGTGTAGAAGTGATCCATGTCTAAATGGAAAATTACTCTCGTAGGTGCCACAACCATGAACCTGTTTTCGTGACAACCTAAATTAGATTTCCGTAATTGTGACCAAAAATAAGAAAACAGCTACTTTTTCATGAACCAACCATACAAAAATAGACAGGCAGTTAAG
>JBJKPJ010000076.1:0-2735 GCA_046706605.1 Bathyarchaeia archaeon
TGCAACAACTGAAGGTTACCTAGCTCCTACCAGAATTTTCCTTGTAGGTGGCTACTCAAATGGGCAATTCACTGACCTTGTTCAAGCCTATTATCCTGAAAATAACACATGGAAAATGGTTAGTTCAATGCCTACTAAAAGGGCATATCTAGGGTTAGTTGAGTTAAACGATGCCTTGTATGCGATTGGCGGATTTGATGGACAAAATTGGCTCAACACCTGTGAGAAATACCTGCCTGTTGGGTTTGGAACTGTTGCGCCCACCGTCCAGATTACCTCGCCGGAAAACAAAACCTACACTGAAATCACTTTGGCGTATACCACAAATAGAGGCACGGCTTGGATGGGTTACAGTTTAGACAACAACTCAAACGTGACACTTACAGAGCCGATAAAACTTGAAAACCTAACCCAAGGAAGCCATAGCGTAACCATATATGCCAACGACACCCTAGGAAACATGGGTGCATCAAACACTGTTTTCTTCTCAATAGACACAGTTCCCCCTGAAATCACGATATTGCTTCCCCAAAACCGTTCATACGGCACAACCGATATTCAAGTGACCTTCACGGTAGATGAGCCAGTTGCAAATCTATCATATAGTTTAGATGGACAGGACACTCAGGCCATAATCGGAAACCTCACTTTGCCAGCCCTAACCAACGGGCAGCATAAATTAACCATTACAGCCACCGACGAAGTGGGTAATACGGCGGAAAAAACTGTTTACTTCAGCATTGCACCTTTCCCAATTGTAAATGTGGTGGCGGCAGCAACCAGTATAACCATAGCGTTAGCTGCAGGATACCTTCTGTTTAAACGTAAACCAGCCAGCAACAAAAAGTAACCTAAAGGCTGCTGTTTCCTTTTTTTGTTGGGAAAATTTTAAGTAAACATAAACCCACGCTTACATCGAAAGGTTACGCAAATGGATTACGAGATCGACTATGTAAACGGCGAAAAAGCGGGTTGCTCATCAAAAATAACTATAGCCGACAGAATATTCTACGTGAAACTATTTTCTTCTGGACCTACACGGTTTTTCTCAGGAGATCAACAAGGCGTAATTCAGAAGGAAATTTCCAAAGTTGAGTTTGAACTTTGGATAAACATTTTAGCTGACAGCCAAACTGACATAGAAAACATCCTAAACAAACTCGCGGAAGGCAAAAAATTTTAGTTTGCTTTTCAGGCGATTTTGAGGTCTATTGGCGGTTTGTTTGGTTTCTTTTTCTTCTGCGATATGTCAAGTAAACTGTAAAGACTACTGCTAACGTGGCAACAACTGCAAGTAGCAGGTAGTGTGAAACTCCAGCAACCGCTGTCCAGTTGGTTCCCAAGTAATATCCCACATAAATCAACACACAGTTCCAAAGAATGCAGCCTGCAGCGGTTAAAGCCAGAAACTTTGTGAGGGGCATTTTGGTGGCCCCAGCGGGAAACGAAATCAATGTTCTGATCCCAGGAACTAATCTTCCAAGAAAAATCATAGCTGCACCGTACTTGCTAAACCATTTGGCTGCAAAAGCGATTTGGTCAGCGGAAAAAATTGCTCTGCCTAAAATTCGGTAGCGGGTAAGCGCCTCGATGCCTTTTAAACCCACAAAATAGTCAACAAGTGAACCCACCAAAGCAGCAACTGTTGCAACAAGAAGTGTTACAACAAAATCCAGTTGCCCCAAAGAAACAAGGTAACCCGAAAAGGGTAAGATAACTTCGCTGGGAACAGGCAGAGAGCTGGCTTCCAGAGCCATCATGCTAAAGATACCCAAGTAGCCCCAAGAAGCCACAGTGTTTTTGACATTGTGAGTTAAAGACATAATGGCGCTAACCAAAGGTCCACTTGTCAAGGAAGCATTAACCGCGAAGTCCTCCAAAAACTCAAAAACCACATAAGCGGCAAGAGTAACAACTATGACTAAAGCAATTAGCTGTGGCGCTTTTTTCCGTAGCCAAACAAACCTAGAGTTAGGTGATGCCAACAGTTATCGCATGAAATATTGCAGAACTTGAATTTAACTTACACTATAAACAAACCAAAAACCACGAATGGGAATAACTACTAAATTCCAACATGCTAATGCACTATTTTCAGCCAATACATACTATCCCGCTTAGGGAGAAGCAGACCCCACTATCGTTTCTGTATAGAGCTGCTAAATAGAACTCAAATATGTTGGTGCAAACCCTTGCTTGTTGAACCTTACTTTCTATATGGTAATGTTTTAATTGTCTGTGGCTTCTAAACATGAAAACAGGTAATCAAAGTTGAGTAGCGAGGCTAAATGTAGTAAACCAGAATGCGACAAGTTCGTTGCGGTCAATGAGTTAGCAAAACGTCGCGGCTTTTTCTGGAGCAGTTTCGAAATTTATGGAGGAAGCGGAGGCTTTGTCACATATGGGCCAGAGGGTACCCGCCTAAAACAGAACATCGAAGCCAAACTACGCGAGATGTTTGTCAAAAAAATCGGCATATTCGAAATGGAATCCAGCGTAATTGCACCAGGCAAAGTGTTTGAAGCCTCAGGACATGTTGATCACTTCAAAGAGCCCATGGTGGAATGCCAAGACTGCCACACCCGCTTCCGAGCAGACCACTTGCTGGAAGAAAAAGGCATCAGCAGCATAGAAGCAGAAAAAATGAACCTTGAAGAAGTAGCCCAAGAAATTGAACGCCACGGCATCGTGTGTCCTGACTGCGGCGGAAAATTTGGTGCACCCCAACGCTACCT